>JAFGRZ010000283.1 GCA_016934895.1 Candidatus Aminicenantota bacterium | reverse complement strand
TCGAAACTGTCGAACTTGAACTTCGCCTGGTCGTTCTTCAGGATCTCCTTGAACAGAAGCTTCCCCTGGGCCGCTTTCTTGACCTCCTCGATCTTGCCGTCAACCAGCTTGATCTCGTCCTTCTGCTGGGTGATGAGGGAGCCGAGTGTGGTCAAGCGCTCGTCGTGCTCCTTGAGCCTTTTCTGGTTCTCCTCGATGGCACTCTCGATGCCGACCACTTTTTCGTCGATCGTGGCCGTCTCCTGGCGGACATACTTCTTGGTGGCGCAGCCGGGGACGAGAACGAAGCCGGCCACCGCCGCGAACGCGACCCAATAAAAGATGTGCTTCTTATTCATTGTTTGATCCTCCCATGGAAAGCCTATCCATCTCTCCAGAATCGTATCCTCCAATATTTAAGCACCACGCTCAGGAAAAAACAAGCCCTCCCCCCCCGCACGCCTTCAATAGCCTTCCCGCGTCCTGACTCGGTAATTTTTCTTGGGAACAACAACCCGGATTTTCCGGTACTCGTTTTTTAAGGATTTGTAGGACGTGTAGCCGATGATGTATTGATGGCTGAGCTCGTTCTTGATCTCCCGGAAAGCGGCGGCCAGTTCGCTCGGCCGGTTGACCAGGAAGATCTTCCCCCCGGTCGCTTGGGAGAACCTCTCCAGGGCGCTGACGATCCCCGCCGATGTCAGGCTGGAGGATCGTTTGTATTCTTTCAGATACTGTTCGCTCAAGGGGACTTTGTAGCCGACGGCGAAGATCGGCACGTCGACTCTCCGCGCGATCTCTATGGTCTCGTCCGAAGTCAGCCGGCTGTCGTTCTCAATCCCGTCGGTGATGAGCAGGATGGCCCGCTTCTCATTCTTCCCCCGGTTGGCGAATTCCGGGGATACGGCCACGGCGTCGTTGAGCGCGGTCTGTCCATAGGCCTCCATCTTGTCCAGCTCCGAAAGGAACCTCTCCTTGTCCGTTGAAAACGGGGCCGCCACCTCCACTTCCCCGTCGGCGAAGATCAGGAGCGACACCTCATCGCGCGGAGTAAGGAGGATGGTCAATAGATAGCGAAGCATGTCCTTGCTCTCCTTGAACTTGTCCCGGAGATCCATGCTGCCGCTGACGTCCAGCAGCACGGTCAGGCTGACCGGGGCCTCGAAATCGTGCTTGAAATAGGTGATGACCTGCCTGGCGCCATTCTCATAAACCGTGAAATCCTCCTGGGCCAGGTCGTTGATATACTTTCCGTTTTTGTCCTGGACCGTGACGGAGATGGCGATGGCGCTGACCGAGATCTGATGCTGGAGCTCCGCTTTCTTATCCTGGGGTCCGGCCGCAGCAACGAAGAGAGGCCATAGCCCGATCAGGACCACCGCTGACAGCGCCCTCATTTTCTTCGCGATCATCGTCTAGAGACTACACTACCTGAAAAACCGGAATCTATAAAGAGGAGCGCATTCGGGCCGGAGTTGACAGGGAGCGGCCAAAATGAAAAAATTCTCTCTTCGCGGCGCGGCCGGTCCCCTGATCCGACCTCGCCTCTCGAAATCCCAGATCAAGAGGTCGCTCATGAAAACCAAAAGAATTTTACGGATGAGCCTCATGTTCGCAGTCGTTCTGTCCGCGGGTTTCCTCGCCTTTGGGAGCGCCGAAGACGCCCCCCGCGCGGACGCCGCCAAAGTGACTCCCTGGACGCCCCAGGATATTTTGTCGGCTGAAAGCGCCTCCCAATGGAAGGTTTCTCCCGACGGGAAATGGGCCGTCTGGGTCAAGTCCCAAATGGACAAGGAGAAAAACGGCCGCGTCTCCAACCTTTTCCTGACGAACCTGGAAACGAAAAAGGAGGTTCAGCTCACCCGCGGCGCCGAGAATCACAGCCGTCCGGATTGGTCGCCCAAAGGGGATATGATCTCGTTCCTGAGCACCAGGGCCCTGCCGAAGCCGAACCCGGACCTATCGCTCTCGCAGCTCTGGCTCATGAACCCCTTCGGCGGCGAGCCCTGGGCCCTCACGGAGTTCGTCCGGGGCATCCGGAGCTATCGCCGGATCGACGGCGACACCATCATCTTCAGCGCCCAGGAGGATCCCGCGCTCCGCGAGCAGGAGCTCAAGAAAAAAAAGGACACCACCCGCGTGGTTGATGACGTGGACCACGAGCCGCCGGTCAGGCTGTTCAAGCTGGCCGTGAAAGACAAGAAGGTCACGAGGCTCACCGGCAACACGGACTTCATCCAGGCCTGGGCGGTCTCTCCCGACGGAAAAAAGGCCGTGGCCGTCCACGATCAATACCTGAGCTTCGACTGGGACCACAAAATCCTTCCCAAAACGATCCTGCATGACCTGGCTGGGAACGAAAGGAAGGAGCTCTTCGCCGGCCAAAGAGTCGTCCCCATGGCTCTGGAGTGGGCGCCCGACGGGAGCGGATTCTACGCGCTCGCTCCGTATTCTTCCGACCCGCGCTTTTTCACCGCGGCGATCACGATCCTCTATTTCCATGACCTCGATACGGGCCAGACGGTGAAAGCCGACCTCGGCTGGGAGAACGGACTCGGCTACGGTTTCGAGGTGACGCCCGACGGCTTCATCGCCCTGCTCGCCGACGGAGTCCGCTTCAGGCCCGCCCGCTTCGTGAAGACGGGCCTCACCTGGAAAAAAGCGGACATCGAGGGCGAGCACGCGAGAAACCTGTTCGGCTTCGCGGTCAGCAAGGACGCCAAGACCGTCGTTTATGAGCACTCCACGGCCTCCACCCCCTCGCAGTGGTTCAAAGCGACGCTCGAAGGAAACCGGTTGAAACAGGCGGTCCGGCTCACCGACCTCAACCCCGGATTCAAAAAGAAGCCCATCGCCAGGACCGAGGTCGTCCGCTGGGCGGGCGCATTGGGCGAGGAGATCGAGGGCATCCTTTACTATCCCAAGGACTACCAAGCCGGCAAAAGGTATCCCCTGCTCACGGCTCCCCACGGCGGTCCTGCGGGCGCGGACCTCGATTCCTGGGACGAGAGCTGGGCCTACGCCCACCAGCTTATCAGCCAGAAGGAAGCGTTCATCCTCAAGCCGAACTACCACGGGAGCTCCAACTACGGGCTCAAGTTCGTCGAATCCATCTGTTGCGGCCACTACTACGACTACCCGGTCGAGGATATCGAGAAGGGCGTGGATCATCTCATCGCCGCGGGCCTCGTGGACCCCGACAAAATCGGGACTTTCGGCTGGTCGAACGGGTCGATCCTGTCGATCGCGGTGAGCATTGCCAATCCGGAACGGTATAAGGTCGTGGCCGCCGGAGCCGGCGACGTGGAATGGATCAGCGATTGGGCCAACGTCGAGTTCGGCCAATCGTTCGACACCTACTACTTCGGAAAATCGCCGCTCGAGGACCCTGAGCTTTATATCAGGATGTCTCCCCTTTTCCAGATGGACAAGGTCAAGGCCCCGACGATCATCTTTTTCGGCACCGAAGACCGGAACGTACCGACGAGCCAGGGCTGGACCCATTACCGGGCGCTCTACCATCTGGACAAGGTGCCGGTGAAGTTCCTCCTTTTCCCGGGAGAGCCGCACGGTCTCCGGGAATACGGCCACCAGATGAGAAAGGTTGAAGAAGAGATGGCCTGGTTCGACCGCTGGTTCTTCAAAGCCCCGGCGGCCGGGAACGAAGCCTTCAAGAAGGACTCCCCGCTGGCCCGGGAGCTCCGGCGGAAGGAGATCGCCCGGGTCGGCTCCCGGTTCGGCGGCGAGGCCGGGGCGGGAGGGTCGCTCATCCCCGAGGTCGTGAAACGCGGCGGGCTCGAGGTCGGGAGATTCGAAGTGACCCGGGCGCAATATGCAGCATTCGACCCAGGATATGCCGCCGCGCCTGGGACAGAGAACTTCCCGGCGAACGAGATTTCGTTCGAAAAAGCGAAGGAGTACGCCTCCTGGCTCTCCAGGGAGACAGGAGAGACCTGGCGGCTTCCGGACGAGGACGAAGTCGCCTCGCTCTACGAGGGGCTGAGCGGCGAAAACACGTTGGATTATTGGGCAGGCTACGCCTTGAATCCCGACGATGCGCGGAGACTTGTTGATAAGGTTAAAGAACTCGGCGGCGAGGCACCTCTTCTCAAGGAGGCAGGAAGCTTCCCCGGCGCCGGGAAAGAGGACGAGCCGTTCGTTTATGACCTCGGCGGCAACGTGGCTGAATGGGTCATCGGCAAGGACGGACACGGAAAGAAGATGGGCGGGAGCGCCGACCGGCCGGCCGATTCCCGTTCCCTCTCCCCTTCTGCGGCCATGGAGTATACCGGCTTCAGGGTCGTCCGCGGTGAGGCGATGCCGAAAAAATAGCAAGGCGGATCGCGGATAGCCCGGCCCGGGTACGACCCTTAAAGTCGCCCGGCCGTTGGGGATGATACGGGAATGAGCCGGGTCGCTTGATTCGAAAATGAAGCGCACGAATATTTCACAGGTCGACGCCCTCTTCGCGGACGGGAGCTATCCGATCGAGTTTCTCTTTTGTTACGAGACGGCGTTCGACACGAAGAGGCTGCGAAACGCCCTTCACGCGTTGGCCCCGATTTTCTGGCCTCTCTTCGGGACGTTCAGCGACGGCATGATTCTCTTTGAGGGATACCGGGAAGAGGATTTCTTCGACGAAGAGGCCGTCGACCGCGGGCTCGATGTCCGGGAAATGAGAGAAAACGAGCGCGAAACGCACAATCGATTCCATCTGCCCGCGCTCAACAAACTGTTCTTCATGAAAGCCACCCGTTTCCGGAACGGGATGACCCTGGTTTTAAAGACGAATCACCTGGCCGGGGACGGATACAGTTATTTCTACTTCTTGTCGGCGCTGGCCAGGATGTCCCGGAAAAGCATCATCCCCCTCGGGTTGATCCTGACCAAATCGCTTTTCAAGCCGCGTCACCGCCGGACGATTCTCCGGCAATTTTCCTTCCGGGAAGCGCGCCCGGAGCCGCCTTCCCGGCCGGACACGTTCGCGCTGGAATCCGAAACGATTCCCAGGGCCGACGTCCGGACCGCGATCCGGGAAGCGGCATCTTCCGGCGCTCAGCGGATCTCGACAAACGACGTCCTGTCCGCCCTGGCCATGAAAAAGATGGTTGGCCGACGCCCTGAAGCCTGGGGCGATACGGTCAGCCTGACCATCCCCATCGATGTCCGCAGACACATCGGCGAGTACGGGCCGAGGTTTTTCGGAAATGCCATCCTCCTGCACAAGCTCCCGCTCGCGAAAGCCGACATCGAACGCTCCCCGGTCAAGGATGTCGCCGTCGCCATAAGGAAGTCCATGCCTGCAGTGTCGAAAGAAGCCTACATCGATTACCTGACCGGTCTTGAAAAGATCATGGCCGAAGGACGCTGGGACGCATTAAAACCGTTCGATCCCGATTCCGGCTGTCTGGTCACAAATTTGTCCAGGCTGCCCGTGGACAGGCTGGATTTCGGCACGGGAAGCCCCGGTTTCATCCTCCCCTTGACGGTCGGCCGGAACTCGGCAGGGATCCTGGCCGACGCAGAAAATTTCATCTTGAGGCTTGTTGCCTGAAGGGGGAGGCTATTCATCCAGGATTTCGTGAATCCCTCTGTATGTCAAATATTTATTAGGGTAAACGCTTTATTAGCGTTGTTGTTTTGGCGACTTTCATATCGTATAATTCATTTGTGAGAAAAAGATCGTTGCAGCTCATAGACCTGAAGAATTAGGAATGATCGTCGCCTGGAAAATTTAAGAATATTATGTCCTAATTGCCATAGCTTGAGAGGCCCACTCATCGCAGCCGGAAAAGAGCCCAGGTGGCGGAATAGGCATACGCGCGACACTTAAAATGTCGCGGCCGAAAGGCCTTGCGGGTTCGAGTCCCGCCCTGGGCACTTATAC
>JAFGRZ010000282.1 GCA_016934895.1 Candidatus Aminicenantota bacterium | reverse complement strand
TTTCGAGAAGAGGGAGCTTTAATATCCATAAGGAGGTCGCATGAAGCATTACGAAACGGGATTATTGATCGCCCCCAACCTTTCCGAAGGGGACACCGAACAGCTCATCGGCCAGGTGGCCGAAGTCATTTCCCAGCGAGAGGGAAAGCTGGTTAAGCAGGACAGATGGGGGAAACGCCGGCTGGCCTATCCGATCAAAAAATTCAACGAGGCCCTCTATGTGTTCTTTTACTATGAAGGCCGTCCGGACATCCCCCTCGAGCTGGAGAGACGGTTCAAACAAACCGACACGGTCCTGCGCTACCTGACCCTGCAGAAGGATCCGGAGGAGGCGGTCCGGAGGAAGCGGAAGAAGGAAAAAGCGGAGGAGGCTGCCGAGGCCGGCCCGGACAGATCGGGCCAGGAACCGGGAGAAGAGGTGAAATAAGATGAGCCGAGAAGACAGACCGGAAAGACCGTCCTACCGGAGATTTTTTCCGCCGAAGAGAAAGTTCTGCCGCTTTTGCCAGAAGAATGTCCGGGACATCGACTACAAAAACGTGGACATCCTGAGGAAGTATGTTCCGGAACGGGGCAAGATCGCCCCCCGGCGGGTGACCGGAACCTGCGCCTACCATCAGCGGAGGCTGGCCACGGCGATCAAGCGGGCGCGCCTGATGGCCCTGCTTCCCTACGTCGAAGACTGATCCCCGGGGAGATCGCGGGAGGAACGATGAAGGTCATTCTGAAACAGGACATAGAGAACGTCGGCCGCAAAGGCGACATCGTCGACGTGGCTTCGGGCTTCGGGCGGAACTATCTTATCCCCAGGAAACTGGCGCTTCGGGTCACGCCGTCGAACATGAACATGATCGAGATCGAGCGGCGGGCTTTAAAAAAGAAATGGGAGAAGGAGCGCGAATCCTACCAGGCCCTGATCCGAAGGCTGAACGAGGTGACCCTGACTTTTCCCCGAAAGGCGGGGGAGAAGGACATGATCTTCGGCAGCGTCAGCGCCTCCGATATCAAGGATGCGCTGGACCGTTTGGGCTTCGAGATCGAGAAAAAAAGGATCGTCCTCGATGAGCCGATCAAGAGGCTGGGCCACTACACGGTCCCCGTCAAGGTTTTCCATGACGACAAAGCCGCCTTGCGGGTCGAGGTCCGGAAAGAGGAAGAGGCGGCCGGGGAAGAGGGCGGCGGAGAGGCCAAGGAATGAAAAAGCGGAAGGAACGGACGGACCGGTCCTTCCCATCAGAATGAGAGGTTGACCATGGAACTCGACCTCATGTTTTTGAAAAAGACACCGCCTCACAGCCTGGAGGCGGAGAAGACGGTTCTCGGAGGCATCCTGGTCCGCAACGAGAATCTCAATACGGTTCTTTCCGTCATCTCGCCTGAAGACTTTTACAAAGACGCCAACCGCAGGATCGTCGAGAGGATCATCGTCCTGGTGGATAAAGGGATCCCGGTCGACCTGCTGTCGCTGAGCGAGGAACTGCAGCGAGCGGGCGTCCTGGAAGAAGTGGGGGGGGCGTCTTACCTGTCTTCGCTCCTGGACGGGGTTCCGAAAAACCCGAACGTCGAGTACTATGCCCAAATCATCAAAGAGAAATCCCTTCTCCGCAAGCTCATCCTCTCCTCCGCCAAGATCATCAACTCGAGTTACGAGCAAAAAGAGGATGCGGACGAACTTCTCAACGAAGCGCAGGCCGCCATCATCGAGGTGGCCGAGCAACGGATCAAGCCGGGATTCGTCCCCGTCGCGCAGCTGACCTCGCCCACCCTGGAAATGATCGCCCGCCTGGCCGAAAAGCGGGAGGCGGTCACCGGGGTGCCTTCGGGGTTCCGCGACCTGGACAACCTCACCTCGGGTTTCCACCCGTCCGAATTCGTCGTCGTCGCCGCCCGGCCGTCCATGGGCAAGACCGCCCTCTGCTTGAATATTTCCCAGCACGTCGGGCTGACCACCGATTACGCCGTCGGCTTCTTTTCGATGGAGATGGCCAAGGAGCAAATTCTCATCCGGATGCTCTGCGCCGACAGCCAGCTCGATATCAAGCGGGTCCGGACGGGTTTTATCAGCGAGCGGGAGTTCGAGAAACTCAAGCTCAGCGGCGAGGCTCTCTCCCACGCCCGGATCTTTCTCGACGAAACTCCCGGCCTGACGGTGATGGAGATGAAAGCCAAGTGCCGGCGGCTGAAGATGGAGAACAACCTGGACGTTGTCTTCGTCGACTACATACAACTGATGAGGCCGGGGAGCCGGTTTGAGAACCGGAACCAGGAGATGGCCTTCATTTCGCGGTCCCTCAAGGAACTGGCCAAGGAGCTTCGCATCCCGGTGGTCGGGATTTCCCAGCTTAGCCGTGCTCCCGAAAAGGGCAGGCGCGAGCCGCGGCCGCAG
Organism: Candidatus Aminicenantota bacterium; assembly: GCA_016934895.1. Lineage (GTDB taxonomy): Bacteria > Acidobacteriota > Aminicenantia > Aminicenantales > UBA8522 > UBA8522. The sequence goes on along the minus strand of JAFGRZ010000282.1, from coordinate 3,495 downwards.
CTCAGCGACCTGCGCGAATCGGGAGCCATCGAGCAGGACGCCGACGTGGTCATTTTCATCTACAGGGCGGAGTTCTACAACCCCCAGGACGAAACACTTCGCGGCATCGCCGAGGTCAACGTGGCCAAACAGCGCAACGGCCCAACCGATATGATCAAGCTTGCCTTCCTGAATAAGTACGCTCTTTTTCACGATGCGGCATTTGATTTTACCGCTCCGGAGGCCTGAGATGGCCAGCCTGTTCCGGAACGATCTCGTCCTCGGCGCCTTCGAAGAGCTGGGCGAGGTCGGGCTGCTCTTCCTCAAAACCCTCAAGAACCTGTTCCGCCGGCCGCGCGAACACAAGATCCTCATCCAACAGCTTGAAGAAATCGGCGTGCGGTCGTTTCCCGTCGTCTCCCTCACGGCCGCCTTCGGCGGTCTGGTCTTCGGCCTCCAGACCTATATCGGGTTTCACCGCTATATCGGCCCCGGGTCGGAAGCCTACGGGGGGCCGATCATTTCCCTCGGGCTGTCCAAGGAACTGATCCCCATCCTGGTCGGGCTGATGGTCTCGGGCCGGGTGGGCTCATCCATGGCGGCGGAGATCGGGACGATGAAGATCACCGAGCAGATCGACGCCCTGTTCAGCCTGGGCGCCAATCCGGTCCGCTATCTGGTCGTGCCCCGGACCCTGGCCTCGTTCTTCATGCTTCCCTGCCTGACGCTCTACGGGGACATCATCGGCATCACCTGCGGGTATTTCTACAACGTCGTTCTCATGGACGTCAACCGGGTGATCTATCTCCAGAATACGCTGCGCTATCTGGAGCTCTGGGATGTCGCCAGCGGCCTGATCAAAGCGGCGGTGTTCGGCGTCGTCATCGCCGTCGTCGGCTGCTGGCAGGGGCTCAAGGCAGAAGGCGGCGCCGAGGGAGTGGGCCGGGCCACCACCCGCACCGTCGTGGTGGCCAGCATCTCGATCTTGATCTTGAACTTTTTCCTGAGCAAAGCTTTGCCGGCGACCTTACGAGGATGATCCGCATCGTCAACCTGCAGAAGGCCTTTGGAGAGAACGCGGTTCTCTGCGGCGTCAACCTGACCATCGAAAGGGGCGAGACCATGGTGGTCATCGGTCAAAGCGGTTCCGGCAAGAGCGTGCTGCTCAAGCATCTCATCGGCCTGCTCAAGCCCGACGCCGGGGAGGTCTATATCGACGGCGTCGAGATCACCCGGCTCGGTGAGGACGACCTGCAGGGCACCATCCGGAAGTTCGGAATGCTCTTCCAGGGCGCCGCCCTTTTCGATTCGATGACCGTGGCCGAGAATGTGCGCTTCGGCCTGGACCGCTACACCCGGTTTACCGAGGCGGAGATCCGCCGGGCGGTTGCGGAGAGCCTCGCCGTCGTCGGGTTGGGCAATGTCGAAAACTTGATGCCTCACGAGCTCAGTGGAGGAATGAAAAAGCGCGTGGGATTGGCCCGGGCCATCGCCTACCGGCCGGAGATCATGCTTTACGACGAGCCGTCGACGGGAATCGACCCCATCCGGGCGGACGCCATCAATGAGCTGATCAACAAGTTGAAAAAGGAGATGAGGGTCACCTCCGTCGTCATCACCCATGACATGGTGAGTTCCTACAAGATCGCCGATAAGATCGCCATGCTGTACCAGGGCCGGATCATCGAGGTCGGCACACCGGAGGAAATCCAGAAGTCGGCCAATCCCGTAATCCAGCAATTCATCCATGGACAGGCCGCCGGGCCGATCAGAACTTTTTAAGAATAATGAGGGAAAGACCATGACACGGGAAGCGAAAATCGGGATTTTTTTGGGAGGGACGATCCTCATTATCGCCACGCTCATTTTTATCGTCGGCGACCTGTCGACCTGGTTCAAAAAGCCGGGATACAGCCTCAGCGCCTATTTCCCTTCGGTCACCGGACTGGAGAACCGGGCGGCGGTGCGCCTGGCCGGTGTCAAGATCGGCTATGTCCGGGACATCCAGCTGGCGGAAAGGAGGGCCCGTCTCACCCTGAACATCTTCCCCCAGTTCCAGGTGCCCCGCGGTTCCAAAGCGGCGATGGCCTCGCTCGGTCTCATCGGCGAGAAATACATCGAGATCACGCCCAGCGACGATCCCGCCTACCATGCGCCCGGAGAGACCCTCGAATCGACCGCCGCCGTCAGTTTCGACCAGCTCGGCGTCCTGCTTCTCTCGATCGGGGAGGAGATCGAGGGCGTCAGTCAATCCCTGCGTCAGATTACCGGCGAGGAATCCCAGAAGAACCTGCAAGAAATCCTCCGCAATCTGAATTCCTTTTCCGGGGAGCTCGACGGGTTCCTGAAAGAGAACAGAGAAGGATTGCAGACCGGTATCCAAGGAGCTTCCCAAGCGGTCCGGGAGTTCGACCGGACGGTCGGAGATGTCTCCCAAAGCCTGGATGAGACCATCCGCCTGGTCAAGGAGATCGCCCAGGAGAACAGGGACGGCATCAAGTCGAATCTGGGGAAGATCGATGAACTGCTCCTTGAAATCGAGGAGTCCGTCCGGTTGCTCAGAAACACCTTGGACAAGATCGACAGGGGCGAAGGAACCGTCGGCCGGCTCGTCCAGGACCCGGGACTCTACGAGCAAGCCCGGGAAACCCTCGACGGCGTCCGGGAGACCGTGGGGCTGCTGAGGCAGATGCGGGCGACAGGCCATTTTCGGGGGGATTACCTCGGCGAGACCCAAAAGGTTCGGGGCGCGGTCAGCGCTGCTTTTTACCTGACTCCCCGGAGCTTTCTCTCAGGGCAGATTGTCGATGATCCGAGAAGGGATGGATTCGTCTATTCCGCCCAGGCGGGGCTCCGTTTCGGCCCGCTGGTTCCGCGGGCCGGGATCATCGAATCGGAATTCGGGGCGGGAATGGACCTCCTGGCCCTCGGGGATCGTCTGATGTTCAGCCTGGAGGGGTTCGATTTCCAGCGGGACGAAGGCCCCCGTTTCCGCTTGGCCGGCCAGTTCTCCCTGCTCCGCTATCTCCACCTTATCCTGGGTGTCGATGATCTGGGTTTGGACTCGCGAAGAGAGGTCTTTTTCGGCCTCGGCTTGGGAACACGATGACGACGAAACTGAAAACGGTCTTCATCTGCCAAAGCTGCGGCACGCGGTCGCCGAAATGGCTGGGCCGGTGCCCGGGTTGCGGCGAATGGAACACGATGGTCGAGGAGACCGAAGAAACGTCTCCTCCGGCCGAATATTCTTTTCCTCCTTCCGAGGCGCTCCTCTATCGGGACATCAAGGAGGCGGCCAGGCAGAGGCTCCGAATCCCGGCCGAGGAATTCAACAAGGTATTGGGCGGCGGGGTTGTGCTCGGTTCGCTCGTTCTGATCGGCGGCGAGCCGGGGATCGGTAAATCCACGCTCCTTCTCCAGGTCTGCCGGGATTTCGCCGTCCAGGGCGAGCGCGTTCTCTATGTTTCCGGCGAAGAGTCGCTCGAGCAGATCAAGCTCCGTGGCGACCGGTTGGGC
>JAFGRZ010000281.1 GCA_016934895.1 Candidatus Aminicenantota bacterium | reverse complement strand
GTGGGAATCTACGTCGGAGAATCGGCCTTCATCCATGCCCCGGGAAAAGACAGAAAAGTCAGGAAGGACTCCCTGGAGGCGGATTACTTCAAGGCGCATTTCTCCGGCGCCCGCACCTATCTAAAATAGGCGCTTTCCCCTCCCTAGCGCTCGCTTTCCGGATCGCCCGGGTCTTCAGCGCCCGGATCGAGGATGTCTTCGGATACGTCGGCTGATCCGGCCGCTTAGATCCACTCGACCTCGCGCGTTCGCGGGCCGCCGGCTGTGCCCGTGTTCACGGTCGAACCGGGCTCAAAGAGCAGCACCTGGACTTCTTCGTCGGCCACCGGTCGATGCTCGGTCCGGCGGGGGACGATAATGAACTCTCCCGGTTCGACCGTGACCTCCCCATCCCGGAATTGCATCCGGAGCTTCCCTTTCAGGACCAGGAAGAGCTCATCCTCAACCTCATGGGCGTGCCAGACGAACCCGCCCTTGAGCTTGACCAGCTTGACCAGGAAATCGTTGACCGCGCCCACGGCCTTGGGGCTCCAGAGATCGGTAATGAGCTGAAGCTTTTCGGACAGGTTGACCTTCTCCATAATGACCTCCCGGATGATCGTATTCTATGGTGATTCCCGACAAATAGCCAGGCCCTATGGACGCTTTCCGGCCTCGATCCGGGCGTTTGATTCCGATCCGTCGTTCATGGTCCCTTCCTCACCCGAGGGGGGGCGGCCTGTCCATCCCCGGCACATTCCGGCTTGATTTTTTGTTTGACCGCCGAATTTTGTTTTGATATCGTCATTTCACCAGGAAGGAGGTCGTGCCGTGACAAAAGAACTGATTATGATTTTGGCTGTGGTCGGATTATTGTTCGGCTCATGTTCTCAAAAATCCGAGACTCCCGCAGCGGCGACCGCAACGGGTAATCCATTCTTTTCTGAATACGACACCCCGTTCAAAGTTCCACCCTTTGACCTCATCAAACCGGAGCACTTTATCCCGGCCTATGAAAAGGGCATGGAACAGCAAAAAGCGGAGATCGAAGGACTCGTCAAAAACCCCGAAGCGCCGACTTTCGAGAACACGGTCGTCGCTCTGGACCGATCGGGCAAGCTTCTTTCCGAAGTGTCCAGGGTATTCGGCGGCTTGAACGGAGCCAACACCAACGATGATCTCAAGGCGATCCAAAAGGAAATGGCCCCCCGATTGGCGGCCCATCAAGATGAGATCAACCTGAATAAGGAATTGTTCGCGAGGATCAAAGCCGTCACCGAGGAGCGGGGCGACCTGAACCTCAATGATGAACAGATGTTCTTGCTCGAGAATCTCTACAAAAGATACGTCCGCAGCGGGGCCGATCTGAGCGATGAAGACCAGGCCAAGCTCAGAAAGATCAATCAAGAGCTGTCGAAGCTCGGCGTTCAGTTCGGCCAAAATGTCCTGGCCGAAACCAATGCCTACAAACTGGTGATCGAAAATGAAGCCGACCTGGCGGGTTTGCCGGAATCATCGATCACCGGTGCGGCGGAAGCCGCCAAGGAAGCGGGATTGGAAGGCAAATGGGTATTCACCACCCAGAAGCCCAGCATGATCCCGTTCCTGCAGTATTCCGAGAAACGAAGCCTCAGAGAAGAGCTGTACAAGGCGTACATGAAAAGAGGGGATAACGATAACGAATTCGACAACAAGAAAATCCTCTCCGACATCATCAAGCTTCGCGTGGAACGCGCCCACCTTCTCGGCTATAAGACTTACGCCGATTATGTTCTGGAGAACCGGATGGCCAAGAATCCGCAGAATGTCTATGAACTGCTCGATCGCTTGTGGGAGGCCTCTCTTGCCGTCGCCAAAAAAGAAAGGCAGGAAATGCAGGCCGTTATCGATCGAGAAGGAGGGGATTTCAAACTGGCCTCCTGGGATTGGTGGTATTACGCTGAAAAGCTGCGAAAAGAAAAATACCAACTCGACGATACGGAATTGCGGCCCTATTTTGTGTTGAACAATGTGCGGGACGGGGCTTTCTGGGTGGCCAACCAGCTCTACGGCCTGACTTTCAAAGAACTCGAGGGAATGCCCCTGCCGCATCCGGATGCCCAGGTATTCGAAGTCAAGGAAGCGGACGGATCCCATTGCGGAGTCCTTTACATGGATTTCCATCCCAGAACAAGCAAGCGGGCCGGAGCCTGGTGCGGCACGTACCGGAGCCAGAGCCGGCAGTATGGAGAAGAGATCGATCCTGTCGTGAACGTGGTCTGCAATTTCTCCCGGCCTGTCGGAAACGACCCGGCCATGATCACACTCGAAGAGGTGGAAACGCTCTTTCACGAATTCGGGCACGGATTGGATAACCTTCTATCGAACGTGACTTATGGAACGACTTTCCGGTCTCCGGATTTTTCCGAACTGCCCTCTCAGATCATGGAACATTGGGCTATGGAACCGGCGGTCCTGAAACACTATGCCAAGCATTACCGCACAGGGGAACCCATTCCCGACGGTTTGATCGACAAGATCATGAGGAGCACCTTGTTCAACCAGGGATTCATCACGGTCGAATATCTGGCCGCGTGCCTGTTGGATATGAAATACCACACGCTCGAAGAGCCACAGGACATAGATATCAATCGATTTGAACGAAGCTTTTTCGATGAGATCGGGTTGATCCCGGAGATCGTTTCCAGGTACCGGAGCACCTATTTCAGTCACATCATCGGGGGATATGCGGCCGGTTATTACGGCTACATCTGGTCGGAG
>JAFGRZ010000280.1 GCA_016934895.1 Candidatus Aminicenantota bacterium | reverse complement strand
TGTTCTTCATGAGGCAGATGCAGGCCGGCGGGAACAAGGCTTTATCCTTCGGCAAAAGCCGGGCCAAACTGTTCTCCGGAACGCAGAAAAAGGCCACCTTCAAGGACGTGGCCGGAGTCGAAGAGGCCAAGGAAGAGCTCAAAGAAATTATCGACTTCCTGAAAGACCCCCAGCGCTTCCAGAAGCTCGGCGGGCGCATTCCCAAAGGCGTCCTGCTCGTCGGCGCTCCCGGGACCGGGAAAACCCTCCTCGCGCGGGCCGTGGCCGGGGAGGCCGACGTTCCTTTCTTCTCCATCAGCGGCTCCGACTTCGTCGAGATGTTCGTCGGCGTCGGCGCGTCCCGCGTCCGCGACCTTTTCGACCAGGGCAAAAAACATGCCCCCTGCCTGATTTTCATCGACGAGATCGACGCCGTCGGCCGGCAGAGAGGGGCCGGGCTGGGAGGAGGCCACGACGAGCGCGAGCAAACCCTCAACCAGCTTCTCGTCGAGATGGACGGTTTCGACTCCAACGAAGGCATCATCCTCATCGCCGCCACCAACCGACCCGACATCCTGGACAGCGCCCTGCTGCGGCCGGGCCGGTTCGACCGCCGCATCGTCGTCAACATGCCCGACGTCAAGGGACGCGAAGAGATCCTCCGGGTCCATGTGCGCAAGATCCCCCTCGACAATGACGTGGACCTCAAAGTGCTGGCCCGTTCGACCCCCGGATTCTGCGGGGCCGACCTGGCCAACCTGGTCAACGAAGCCGCCCTGCTCGGCGCCCGAAACGGTCAAGCCAGCGTCGCCATGAAAGATATGGAAGCGGCCAAGGATAAGGTGCTCATGGGCGTCGAGCGCAAGAGCATGATCATCTCCGAGGAGGAGAAGAAGAGCACCGCCTACCATGAAGCCGGCCATGCCCTGATCGCCCAGCTCATTCCGGAGGCCGACCCTATCCACAAGGTCACCATCATCCCGCGCGGCATGGCGCTCGGCCTCACTCAGCAGCTTCCCCTCGACGACCGCTACACCTACAGTAAGGAATACCTCGAAGCCCAGCTGTCCGTGTTGATGTCCGGCCGGGTGGCCGAAACGCTCGTCCTTGAACAGACGACCACCGGAGCGGCCAACGACTTCGAAAAGGCCACCGAGATCGCCCGCAAAATGGTCTGCCAGTGGGGGATGTCGGGCCTGGGACCGCTCACCTTCGGCGAACGCGATGATCTCATCTTCCTGGGCCGCGACCTGGCCATGAACAAGAACTTCAGCGAGCGCACGGCCGAGCTCATCGACGAAGAGGTCAAAAAGATCATCACCCGATGCTACAGCCGGTCCAAGGATCTGCTGGAGCGCCACCGGGACAAACTCGTCGAGATCGCCAAAGCGCTCCTCGAGAAAGAGGTTTTGGACTCGGACGAGATCGAGAAAATCGTCGGCGTCGTCAAGGCATCCCGGAGCAAAGAGGAGGAGGCGGGCAAAGCCCCCCCGCCACAGCCGCCGCTGGCCGAAGACAAGAATGAGGAGGCCGGAGCAGGGGCGGCGGCCAAGCCGCTGGACAAACCGGACCTGGTGAAAGCGTAAGAGTTGGGAAACACACACCGATTTCGAGCCAGGGGCAAGGACTTCGACCTCGGACTCAGAACCTGGCTCATCGGCGTCGTCAATGTCACTCCGGATTCGTTCTTTAACGGGGGACTGTATTTTGAGCCGGCCCGCGCCATCGAGCGCGCTCTGGCCCTGGTCGCTGAGGGAGCCGATATCATCGATATCGGCGGCGAAAGCTCCCGGCCCGGGTCCTCCCCCATCCCGGCGCAGGAAGAAAAAAAGCGGATTCTTCCCGTCATCGAGGTCCTCAAGCAGAAAAAAGATGCTTTGATTTCGGTCGATACGAGCAAGGCCGAGGTGGCCGAGGCCGCTCTGGCCGCAGGCGCCGATATTATCAACGACATCAGCGCCGGTCGTTTTGATCCGCGGATGTTGCCCCTCGTGGGCCGGTACGGAGCCGGTCTCATCCTGATGCACATGAAAGGCACGCCCCGGACGATGCAACTCGCTCCCCACTATGACGACGTGGTCGGTGAGGTCAAGGCGTTCCTCGGGGACCGGTTGGAGGCCGCGATATCCTGCGGCGTCTCCCCGGAAAACACCATCCTCGACCCGGGGATCGGATTCGGGAAAACGCTCGAACACAACCTCAGGCTGCTCAACGGTCTCGCCTCCCTGGCCGAGCTCGGGCGTCCTTTGCTCATCGGCGTCTCCCGCAAATCGTTCATCGGAAAGATCCTGGAGGTCGAAACCCAGGACCGGCTCGAAGGGACGATCGCCGCCTCCATCGTCGGCCTCCTGCGCGGGGCGACTCTCTTGCGGGTGCACGATATCCAGCCGGTGAGACGCGCGGTCGCCGTAGCCGAGGCGATTCTCTCCCAGGGCGCTCTCGGGCTCCCGCCTGAGGGGAGAGGCAAACCCTATGTTCACTAATATCCTCAGCGCCCTGACCCACATCACCCTGGCGGACGTCCTGGACATCCTGCTCGTGGCCTTCATCCTCTATTCTTTTTTCCGCCTGATCAAGGACACGAGGGCTTACCAAATGGCCATCGGCATCGCCATCATCGGCCTCTTCTACCTGATCACCCAGTGGGCCAAGCTCCTCGTCACCCACCGCCTGATCAAGAGTTTCACGACCTATTTCATCATCGCCATCATCGTCCTTTTCCAGGGCGAGATCCGGCGGTTACTGACCGGCCTCGGATCGCGGACTTTTCGCCGGCCGTTCTCCCTCCGTTCGTTGGAGGAGAAGCTCGAAGACCTTTTTCTGGCCGTTGAATATCTGTCCCAAAAGAAGATCGGCGCTCTCATCGCCCTGGAAAAAGACATTTCGCTCAAGGTTTACGCCGACCGGGGGACCCGGCTGGACGCCCTGATCTCCAAAGATCTCCTGGTCAATGTCTTTTTTCCCCGCTCTCCCCTGCACGACGGCGCCATCATCATCAAGGGCAACAAAATCCTGTCCGCGGGCTGCCTGCTGCCCCTCCCGGCATCGCACAACCTGGGGGAGGAATTCCTGGCCCGGACGCGGCACCTCGCGGCCCTGGGCCTCTCCCAGGAAACGGATGCGGCCGTCATCGTGGTCTCTGAAGAGACGGGGACCGTCTCCCTGGCGACGAAAGGCCGGCTGGCCAAGGTCCGGGACAAAGACCACTTGAAGGAGGCGCTGCTGCGCTATCTGGGGTAGACATGATGAAAACCCTACGCAATCTCCTCCTCCGCAACTGGGAGCTCAAGCTCCTCTCTCTCATCATCGCCTTCTTCGTCTGGCTCTCCCTGATCCCCGAGGAAAAGACTTTTTCGGAAAAAACGCTGACCATCCCCTTGGAAACCCACAACATTCCGGCCGACATGGAACTCGTGGAGAAACCCGACCCGATCGTCGATGTCACCATCCGGGCGCCCAACAGGATCATCGATGAAATCAGCGCCGTCAATGTCTCCGCCAAGCTCAATCTCAGCCGGGCTTCCATCTACCAGCGCGAATATCCCCTCAACGAAACGATGATCAGCATCCCGACAGGGGCCGAGGTGGTTCGGATATCTCCCGCCGTGGTCCGGCTCAAACTCGAGCGGACCCGGCAGGTCTCTCTCGATATCGCGCCCAATATCATCGGTCAGGCCAAGGAGGGATACGGCATCGCCAAGATCGAAGTGATACCCCCCCGGGTGCTGGTTAAGGGACCGGAGAGCAAGTTCGGTGAGAAGGACAAGGTTTCGACCAGCCCGGTGGACATCTCGGAGTTGACCTCATCCACCGAGGTTGAGGCCGACCTCATTCTTCCCAAGCCCGAGCTGCGCCTGGCCACAGCACGGGCCAAAGCCAGGATCCGGATCTTCATGGAAGTGATCGGCCCGGTGGAAAAGCCGGCCCCTGAGAAAAAAAAGGGATGAAAACGCTTTTTGGAACCGACGGGCTTCGCGCCGTCGCCGGCCAATATCCGCTCGATGATCTCACCATCCGCATCCTCGGCCGGGCCCTCGCCGGACTTCTCGAGGAAGAGAAGCTGGAGCCTCGCGTCTTGATCGGCCGGGACACCCGGGAATCCGGTCCCTGGATCGAAAAGGCGTTGGCCGCCGGGATCGGATCGGCCGGCGGAGAAAGCGTCTCGGCGGGAATCGTCCCCACGTCCGCCGTGTCGTTTCTGACTTGTAAACACCGTTTCTCCGCCGGGATCGTCATCTCGGCCTCCCATAATCCTTTTCGCGACAACGGGATCAAGATTTTTTCAGCGGAGGGAATCAAGATACCGGATGCATGGGAGATCCGCCTGGAAAGAGCCATCCTTAAAGGACCGGGAAGAGGCTTGCCCGCTTTCCCTGAAAGCCCTCTTGAGCCGCGGCCCGAGCTCGTCGACGATTATGAGGACTTTCTCATGGAACGGTTCCGGGATCCCGGACATCATAAAGAAGTGACGGTCGTCCTGGATTGTTCCAACGGGGCCAGTTCGGTCATCGCCCCGACTGTTTTTTTCAGGCTGGGTTTCAGGGTCATCCCTATTTTCAACGGTCCTGACGGGCACAATATCAACCGGCGCTGCGGCTCTCTCCATCCTCATAACCTCGCCCGCCATGTCGTTGCCTCCCGGGCCGATGTGGGCATCGCCTATGACGGAGACGCCGACCGGGCGCTCTGGGTGGACGAGACCGGCAAGATCCTGAACGGCGATCACACGCTGTTCGTGCAGGCTCGCTCTATGTTGAAGGGAGGACGGCTCAAGGGCAACACGGTGGTCGCGACCACCATGAGCAATATGGGTCTGGAGAAAGGGCTCCGGGACATGGGCGTCGAACTCATCCGGACCCGGGTCGGCGACAAGTATGTGCTCGACAAGATGAGGGAGACCGGGGCCAACCTGGGCGGCGAGCAATCCGGTCACACCATCTTTCTGGACGACTGCCCGACCGGCGACGGCATCCTGACCAGCCTGAGGATGCTCGAAGCCATGCTGGCGGCCGGCGTGACCTTTTCCCGGTTGACCGGAGAGCTCAAGGAATTCCCCCAGGTCCTCCACAACGTCCGGGTCAGAGAGAAGGCCGATTTCGGTCAATTTCCCGAGATCGTGCGGACGATCGACGAGATCCGGGCGGATCTGGCCGGGACGGGGCGACTCGATGTCCGCTATTCCGGGACCGAGCCGCTGGCCAGGGTCATGATCGAGGGAGAGGATCTCGCCCGGATCGAGGCGCAGGCCGCCCGGCTGACCTCGGTCATCGCCAAGTACCTCAGAGAATGAGCAAGGAGAGAAGAATGAAACTTGCGGTCAATGTCGATCATTTCGCGACACTCCGCCAGGCCCGCCGGAGTGACGAGCCGGATCCCGTGCTCGTCGCCCTGCTGGCCGAGCAGGCCGGAGCGGAGGGCATCGTCGTCCACCTCAGGGGCGACCGGCGCCACATCCAGGAACGCGACCTTCGCCTCTTGCGCGAGGTTGTCAAGACCAAGCTCATATTGGAGATGGCGGCCACCGGGGAGATGAAAAAAATCGCCCTCAGGATCAAGCCGGATGTCGTATCGCTGGTGCCGGAACGGCGTGAGGAACTGACCACCTCGGGGGGCCTGAATGTCATCGCGGGACAAAGGGTTCTCGGCCCGTTCATCCGCGACCTCAAAAAGGCCGGGATCAGGGTCAGCATTTTTGTCGATCCGGATCCCGGTCAGATCAATACCTGCGCCAAGCTCGACGTCGATCTCATCGAGATCAACACGGGCAAGTTCGCCGACCTGAACCCGGGAGCGGCCAGAGAGAGATCATTGAAAAAGGTCAAGCAGGCGGCGACCCTCGCGCACAACCTGGGCCTGGCGGTTCACGCCGGGCACGGCCTGGACTACCGGAACGTGGGTGAGATCGTCGGGATCCCCGAGATCGTTGAGCTCAGCATCGGGTTCTCCATCGTCGCCCGGGCGGCGGTCGTCGGCATCGTTCAAGCCGTCCAGGAAATGACAGTGCGGCTATGAAGATAAATCTGGAGCGCCTTCGCAAAGACGTCGAGGACCTGTCTCGGATCGGCCGGGATCCCCGGGGCGGAGTGACCCGGCCGTCCTTCAGCCAGGCGGACTTCGAGGCCCGGGCCTGGCTGAAGAACAGGATCTGCGAGGCCGGGCTATATCACCGGCAGGACGGCGCCGGAAATATTTTCGGGCGCCTCGGCGCTGACGGCCCGACCGTTCTCGTCGGATCTCATATCGATACGGTCATCAACGGCGGAGCGTTCGACGGAGCGGCGGGTGTGCTGGCGGCCCTCGAATGCCTGCGCCGGATCAAGGAGGAGGGAAGAACCCTGTCCAAGCCTTTGGAACTCGTCTCTTTCACCGATGAGGAAGGCAACCTGGTGGGGGATTTCCTGGGCAGCCGGGCGTTCGCCGGAACTCTGAGCAGAGAAGAGATCAACACAGGGCTCACTCCGTTCGGCCGGCCGCTCGGAACCATCCTGGAGGGAACGGAGTTCAGTTTGGAGAGTATCCTGGGCGCCCACAAGGAGAGGCCCCAACTCGACTCCTACCTCGAACTCCACATCGAGCAGGGGACCACACTTGAGATGGAGGAAATATCCATCGGCATCGTCGAACGTATCGCGGGAAAAATTTACCGCCAATGCTCTTTCGTCGGCCAGGCTTCTCATGCCGGAACGACGCCGCTCGAACTGCGCCGCGACGCCTTTCTGGCAACGGCCGATTTCGCTCTCCGCGGCACTCAGCTCGTGGCCACCAAACACTACGGGAGCATGATCACCGTCGGCAGGATCACCGCCCATCCCGGCTCGTTCAGCGTCGTCCCCGGCAAGGTCGATTTCACCCTCGACCTCCGCAGCAGTTCCGGCGATACCCTCCGTGTTTTGGACACAGAACTCCGGGAGATGGCCGCCGATATCGCCTCGACCCGGGGAACCGAGTTCTTTTGGCGGGCGATCGACCGCACCGAGCCCGTCGCCCTTTCCGAACGGATCATCGGGATCATGAAGGACGAATGCGGAAAACTCGGCTATTCCTGGATGGCGTTGACGAGCGGCGCCGGCCATGACGCCCAGATCGTCGCCCCACTGGCCGAGACGGGGATGATCTTCATCCCTTGCCGCGACGGGATCAGCCACTCCCCGGAGGAGATGATCGACTGGAAGGACCTGGAGACCGGCGCCAACCTCCTTCTTCAAACACTCCTTCGGCTGGCCGGCTGAGGAAAATCAAAGGTCATCCGGACCCGGGCGGAAAGCCCGTAGCAGCTTGATCTTGGCCCGTTTCTTCTTGGCTTCGAGCATCTTGAGTTTTGCTTTTCTCGACCGTTTCCTCTTCTGCCGGCGGATTTTCTCGATCCGCTGAACTTCCTCGCTTTGCTCACCGAGGATCTTTCTTTCGATCTTTTCAACCAAGATGCGGCGGGCCAGAAAGCGGTTGAGAAGCTGGGAGCGCTCCGTCTGGCACTTCACTTCGATCCCGGTGGGACGGTGTTTCAGATAGACGCAGTTGGCGGTCTTGTTGATTTTCTGGCCGCCTTTGCCGCCGCCGTGGATGAACTTCTCGGTGATGTCCTCTTCGCGGATGCCCAGGCGGTCCATCTTGAGGCGGAGCGCATCCTGCTTTTCCGGCCGGACCCCGAAATGGATCATGTCCGTATCATACCACGAAAGGCTCGGGGTAGTGGTATCGAAACCACGCCCATTTTCTCCCAGCGCCTTCTTGGGGGAGAAAGCTGCGCTTTCCCCCTCCAACGTTCGCTTCGCTCTCTGCCCCCCTTCTCGGACTCCGTCCTCCGACCAAGGGGGCCATCCCCCTTGGATCCCCCGCTGATCGGCTTTGCCAATCAGCAAAAACGGGCTCGTCCCATCTTCTTCTTTTTCCCTAAGGCTCGGGATGTATGCTGAGAAGTCCGTAGGAGCGACGAGCGGGCAGGGTTCCGCTCACTCCTCATACGGGTTTCTCCCCCACTGTCCCTCGCCTTGGCAATCGCACAGTTGCCCGTTGCTGTTGACGCGCCAATATCGATTGACTAGACTGCCAATATTATCAATAGACCGAGAGGAGACCTTAAATGAAGAAACGAATAAGGACCATTCAAATCCTGGCGGCTCTTTTTTGGGGAGTGATCTTCGTCGGCGCATCGACCGCGGCCGCTCAAGAAAAGCCGCTGACCGTGGCCGAGAGCAGCCGGTATCAGGCCACCTCGCGGTATGACGACGTCATGTCGTTCATCCGGAGCCTGCAGAGACTCAGCCCAAACGTGCGCGTGGAAACGCTGGCCCGGAGCGCGGAAGGCCGGGACATTCCGCTGCTCGTCCTCGGGAAGCCCCTGCCCCTCGTTCCATCGCCGCTCCGGCAGGACAAGAGGGGTGTGGTCTACATCCAGGCCAACATCCATGCCGGAGAAGTGGAGGGCAAAGAGGCCTCCCTCGTGCTCGCCCGGGACATCCTTCTCTCCCCGGATCTCCCTTATCTTGACAAGCTCATCATTCTCATCGCCCCCATTTTCAACGCCGACGGCAACGAAAAGATCCGGCCGGAAAACAGGCCGCACCAGGGAGGTCCGAAGGAAGGTGTCGGCGTCCGCTATAACGGCCAGAACCTGGACCTCAACCGCGACAGCATCAAGCTCGAGAGTCCCGAGCTCCGCGGGCTCGTGGCCAACGTCCTCCTCCACTGGGACCCGCTTCTCCTCATCGACTGCCACACCACCAACGGGTCCTACCACGAGGAGGTCGTCACCTATTCCTGGGGACTCAATCCGAACGGCGACGCCGGCATTCTCGCCCACCAGAGAGACAAGATGATGCCCGAGATCGAGACCATCCTGGAAGAGAAATACGGCACTCCGGCCGCGGGCTACGGCGGGTTCCGGGATTTCAGGGCTCCGGACAAGGGCTGGCAGACCTTCGAACCCCAGCCCCGCTATGTCACGAATTACATCGGTCTGCGCAACCGTTTCTCCATCCTCGATGAGAACTATGTGTATGCCGATTTTAAGGCGCGGGTCATGGGCAACTATCATTTCCTCCGCGCCATCCTGGACTATTGTTCGGCGCATTGGGAAGAGATCGAACACCTGGCGGCCGAAGCCGACCGCCGGACCGTCCTCAGGGGACTTGACCCGGGACCAGACGACCCGTTCTTCGTGGAATATGAGTTGCGGCCGCTCCGGAACCCGGTCACCATCCACGCTTACGAAACGGAGGTCATCCCCCAGGGTGAGGGGCGGAGACCGCGGCTTCGAGCGACCGAAAAAGTAAACGTCTTGACGATCCCCTATTATTCCGATTGGATCGGGAAACGGAGGGTATCCATTCCTTATGCCTATGTGCTCGGCGTGCCCGATGCGGATGTCGCGGCCAAACTCCGGCAACACGGTCTCGTCCTGGAGAAACTCAACGAGGCCGTCAACCTCGAAGTCGAGGTTTTCAAACTCACGGAGTTCAAGGCGGCGGAAAGGGCCTACCAGGGACACCACCTGAATCAGGCGAAGGGAGAGTATGCGCTGGAAACGAGGGAATTTCCCGCCGGGACGATCATCATCCCGACCGCTCAGCCTCTCGGCCGCCTGGCCGCCTATCTCCTCGAGCCGGAGAGCGACGACGGGCTCTTAGCCTGGAACTTCTTTGATCGCTACCTGGTGCCGCAGTGGAGCCGCGAGCTCCCGGACTACCCTGTCTATAAGCTCTTGAAACCGGTGAACCTCGTCAAGGAGCTGGTGAGATAGCTATTTCTTTTTCTTGCGGGCAGCGACCAGGTACTTGCCGCAGTTCTCGCAGATGTAGATATCGTTGCTGTCCTCGATCGCAGAGCTCATCTGAGTGGCGATCCTCATGTTGCAGCCCTGGCAGGCCCCATCCCGGACTTCGGCCACGGCGAACCCGTACCTTTCCATCAGCTTGTCGAAGCGGGTGAGCAACGCTTCATCCAGCTCTTCCCGGATGAGCTCCGCGTGCTTGCGGAGCTCTTTGAGCTGTTCCTTGGACGCTTTTTTCTTGCGGAGCTCGATCTCCTGGAGCTTGGCGAGCAGGCTGGCCCGGCTGATGATCCGGTCCTCATGGGGCATGGTCAGCTCAATTTCGGAAAGGATCTTGAAAAGTTCGGTTTTGTTCGGCGCTCCGAAGAGCCGCTTCCGGTATTCCGGCTTTCTTAGGAATCGCGCCAACCCCGCGAACAGATGGTTGAATAGGCCCGGCAGGGTGGGGTTCCAGACGACCAGGATGATGAGGTGGACCTTCTTCTTATCGATCGAGTCGAAGTCGATCCCCTTCTCCGACCTTCCGACGGCGATGGCGATCTCGCCGCCCGTGTTGACGCGGGCATGAGGCAGGGCGACGCTCTCTCCGATCGCCGTGGATTCCAATTGCTCCCGGTCGATGAGGCGGGTCAGGATGAGCTTTTTGTTCTTGATGAGTTTTTCTTTGGCGAGGACATCGAGAAGTTCCTCGATGGCGAGGACCTTCTCCCTGGACTTGAGCTCGTAAATGACCTGGGAAGGTTTGAGGAAATCGGAGAAATGATGACTCTTTTTCAGGTCGGCCATGGGCACGGTGGAATTATTCTATCATAAAAAAGTCCCCTGTAAAGTGGCTAGGCGTAAAACACGCGGTTTCTGATCCGTTCGAAAGTCTGTTCGATTCCGGAGACCCCGGCGGCTTCGGCGGCGAGCTCGGCACCGAACCCGGCGGCCTCAGCGGGATCGGCGCCGGTCGAAAGAAGCGCGGCCGTTCCGGCACAGAAAATGTCCCCGCAGCCGGTGGTATCGACCACCTCCCCGGCCATCGGAGAGGCCGTCCTTCTTGAAGAACCGGGCGTCATGACCAGGACGCCCTCCGGACCCAGAGTGATGAATACGCCCTTTATTTCCAAGTCAAGGGCGGCTTTTTTAAAACGGCCCAAGCCCTCTCCTGAGGGAATGCGTCCCGATTCCCCGAGCATCGCCCCGACCTCCATCCAATTGGCCTGGAGATAAGTCACTCCTTCGGCCCACTCGCGCCACTCGGGCAGGGAACGATACCGGCGCGCGGCGTGGAGCTCCTGGGTCAGGGCCAGAGAGTGGATATCGAGCCAGACCGGGCAACGGGCCCGGCTCACGATCCGGCGCCAGTCGGGAAGAGTGATATCGAATCCGGAGTTCATGACCAGGATGAGAAATCCCGTCCGCGGCAGGTTGGCAAGCACTCTGTCCGGCCGGAGCGGCGGGACGTGCGATTCCAGGACCTCGACGCGCTCGCCTTGCTCCGGATAGCGCAGAAAGACCCTGTTCCCCGGCCCGGATACGATCTCCATCCCGGCCTGGTCGCACGTCGGCCATCGGTCGACGACGGAATTGACCTGAGGAAGCAGGTCTTGCCCGACGTTCGTATAGAGGGAGACGTCCTGATCCAATCCGCACAGGCCCGCGGCCTGGTAGAGGATGCCGCCCAGGCCCGATTGGACGAGGCCGGACGCCTGGGTGATGACATCCCGGGTGATGGTTCCGATGAGGCCAAAGCGGTGACTTTTCTTTTCGAGCATGGGCGAGGCCGTAGATCGTTTCGGCAGCCAAATCTTATGAAAGCCGTTAAAAAAAAGCAATCCCCAAGGACGCCTGGGCGAACCCCTTGCTTTCAGTTATGAAAAGCGCAGAAATGCCCTAAAAAACCGGAAGGATAAAATTTGGACAATTCTTCTTCATCCGAGACGCAGTTGGCCTATAATAGGGATGACGAGCACGATCGAAGAATCCATGGCGGCGGTCAATCATCTCGGGACATCGGGGTGGAGCTACCCCGGCTGGAAGGGACGGTTCTACCCGCCCGAGCTTCCCCATTCCGATTGGCTGTCTTTTTACGCCGGGCGTTTCTCGACCGTCGAGATCAACATGACCTTCTACCGGTTCCCCAGGCCGAAAACCCTTCAGGCCTGGTTGGAGAAAACTCCGCCCCATTTCACTTTCACGCTCAAGGCCAACCGCCGGATCACCCATCGAAAAAAATTGCGCGACGTTAAAAGCGAGGTCCGCTATTTCACCATCCTCGCCGACTCGCTGGGCCCGAAACTCGGCTGCCTTCTCTTCCAGCTCCCGCCCTCGATCGAGAAAGACCTGGAGCTCCTCGACGGTTTCCTCCAGACACTCCCTCCTCAGCACAAGAACGTCATCGAGTTCCGGCACGAGAGCTGGTATGACGAAGCCGTTGTCGAAAGGCTGAAGGCACAGGGAGTGACATTCGGCACCGTATCGTCCGCTCAGGTGCCGGACACGCTGGTCGAATCGTCGAATGTGGCTTACTTCCGATTCCACGGGCTGACCGGCGGACACCGCCACCGGTACAGCGACGAGGAACTCACCCGCTGGGCCGAAAGAATCAACGGGGCGAAGGCGGAAGAACGTTTTGTCTATTTCAACAACGACGACCAGGCCCACGCCGTGGATAATTGTCTCAGACTGGCGGAGCTCTTGAAATCCCGGGACAGCCGTTCTTGAGAAGTCCGGCACGGCTGGAGATGGACCTACTCTTTTCGCTTCCCTTCGATTTTCTTGAACCCCGCCTTTTCGAGGGAGAAAGAGCGGCGACCCCAGGCTGGCTGTTTCTCGGACGGTCTTTCTGCTATAATGCGCTCAGGGACAGGAGGCCGAGATGGAAGTTGCGCTCCTCAAAAACATCATCCTGGCTTTGATACTGATCTGCGCCATTTGGACTTTCCGCATCATCGTCAAACGGGAGCACGAAAACCTCCTCCGGGCCGGACTGATCCTCATTCTCCTCGGGGTCATCTTTTTTTTCCTTCAAAAAACGGAATCTGAGACGATCACATTCGGGGACATCCGAGCCCAGATCAAGGACACGTTCTTTCCCGAGAAGGTTCCCAACTACGTCTACCACAAGGAAGAGAGCGTCAACAGGAATCGTCGTTACACGCGCTACTTTTTCGAGAGTCCAGGACCGGCACTATCCCTCCGCCTGGACGCGAAAACTCAATATTTCCATATCAAAAATGTGCGTTCGGTCAACCGGATACTGGAGTATCTCGGCCTCCCCCAGGTCAAGACGGCCGTCCAGGAACTGGCCTCGCTGACCGGCTCGCGCAACGACCTCATGCTCTATCGCTGGGAGGATTACCCCTTGGGCATTCTGACGGTCGAGCGCGGCATCTGCCAGGACCGCGACCGGCTCGATTCCTATCAGTGCATCGTCAGTGTCATGATCTTGCAGCGCTAGCGTCCCGTCTTCAACGATCATCCTGAAACCAAGTTAGGCGCGAGAAGCGCCGGTGGCCAAGACCATCGCGAGGGCCAGGAAATACGCTCCCGCCAAGGCTAGAAAGACCCAGGGGATCATTTCCTTTTCCCTGTATAAGTCCCCTTCCCCCGGTTCGGGCAGAGGGACCGGGTCCCAGGGCAATCCGTAGCGCTCACAAATCCCCTTGACGTAAAGCAGGTGGATGACCGGGATGCCGCGGGCCGCCATCTCGAAGATCAAACCGCGCCGCCCGCGGGGCGGAATGCGGGAAAAGACCGCCAGGCCGGGTGACACCTTGAGGATTTCCGAATCCGTCCCTATGTTCGCGGTGCCGCCTCCGACATTGATGAACGCCCGGATCTCCTCTCCTCCGGCCGCCGACTCAAAGAGCCGGATCCTCTCGGTCACGTTCCTCTCCAGGTCGGGTTCGGACAGAAAAAGAAGCCCGGTCTCGCCCACAGCCCGGACGAGAAGTTCGCGGCCTTCCGGACTCATGTCCTTTCCGACATCGCCGTCCCCGCCCAGCGAAAGGGCGATGGGCCGGGCGGCCGAGATGCGCGACCTGTTGAGACAGTCGAGGATTCGAAGCCAATGAAACTCGGGATGGTTGGCCCCCCAATGGGAAGCGCCGAGCGAGCAGATCAGGAGAGGCCGGAGCCCCATCGCCTCGGCGGCGCAGAGCGAAGCGGTAATGAGACCGGGAAATGAACTCGAGGCGCCGATGGCGATGGTCTCGCCCCGACCGACGCCTGCCTGGCGGAGCAGAAGGACGATAAGACCCGCAAAATTGGGATTGAGCGTCGTCCGTTTGGCTTCCAGATTCCCGAGGGAGGTGGTGATGGGCGACGATTCGAGACCGATGAGCCCGGTCCGGTTGATGTCCCGCGACGGATCTTGGGGAATCCCGGCGGCTTCGCGGCATTCCCGGACTGCCGCCACGGCCTCGGCCATGCGTCGGGACGCCGTCCTCATCTCATCCTGGATTTGGAGGGGCCTTCGGGCAAGAAACAAAGCGGCTATCAGGAACAGGAGGCTCAGGATGCCGAGCGCATGGAAAACCTTGTCTCTGACTCTCAGGGGCATGATCGTCTGCTCAAAAAACGATCCGGACCAGGTTGGCGATGAAATAGGTGGCCACGGTCACCGTGATCAGCGAGGCGAGCGTCGGCAGAAAATTCTGCCGTTCCAGGTTGTTGGCCAGGAGTCCCGGGATGATGAAACCGATCACCTGAAATTCAAGCGGGGAAGCGATGAGCCTCGGCGCCGCCAAGGCGCAGACTTGGGACAACACTCCTCCGACGAGGAGGATGAGCACGAAACGCCGGCTTCCGAAGAGGATGAAATACCTGGCGAGAAGCTTGTAGATCAAGAGAGAGAGGCAGGCCACGGCTACGGTCGTCAGCGCCGGGACCGGATGGTCGAGAGTGAGGGCCAGGTAAGCGGGGACAATGATGCCGCCCGGATAAAGGCCCATGGTTTCCTTGTAAAGGAGCGCCAGCAGCAAACCGATGAAGATCGTTTCAAAGGGCATGGATCCTCCCGATATCTTGCCAGTGCTCGACCAGCGCCGCTCCTATCCCGCCCATGTTTCCCAGACCGACGAGAACGGAGGCGGCTCCTTCCAGGGAAACGATCCTGTTCGTCATCGTGGAGGCAGACCGCCCGGATAACGGTGTGAAAACACGATGTCCTCCCCCTTTTTTTCGGATGGCCAGGGAATGAATGTGGGCGCCGACCACATAGACTTTCCTGAAACCCGCGAAGAACCCCCTCTTCTGGGCGTCCAGCCACTGAAGCGTCCGGTCGCCCCGGTCGGGACGGAAGTTCAGGACACCGACGAGAGGCCGACCCTTTAGAGCGACCTTCTCTTGAAATTGAGCCAGCACACGTTCACTCGAGTCCGGCTCGTTGGCGGCGAAAGCGCTGACCAAAATCCAGGGGGCCGGAGGAAAACCCAGGTCGGCCTCCCAGGCCTGGAGGCCTCCGAAATCGGGCCGGGTCGAAGCGAATCCCCGCCGGGCCATCCCGGACGGGATGCCGAAATGGCCCGCAACCGCCTCGGCCAGAGCCCTGTCCTCATCGAAGAACGAAGAAGACTCGGGCTTTTCGACCCGGATGATCTTCGCCCGCATCGAAGCGGCCGCGCGTTCAAGGTCCGGAGAGCCCTCATCCCCGGAGACAAAAACAACGGATTCGGGCGGCATGGAGAACGCCAGGCTCCGGGCGATTTCCGGCTTCGTCCACCCCATCTCTTCGCGGTGGTCCAGTCGCACATTGGTCACAACGAGGACGTGGGGCCGGAAGAGACGCCGGGACTCAACGGCCAGATTTTCGGGGCGGATGCTCATCAACTCGGCCACCAATGCCCGGGAACCGGCATCG
>JAFGRZ010000279.1 GCA_016934895.1 Candidatus Aminicenantota bacterium | reverse complement strand
GCCCATCTGGAGCAGGGCTTTGGCCGCAATCGGCCTATTGTCAGGATAGTCCGCCAGGATCTTCTTGTAGGTCTCGATCGCCGCCTCGAAATTGCCCTCCACCTCTTCCTGATGGAGCGCAGCGCCGAGGAGGACTTCCGCGGACTGGGACTGCGATTTCTGCGCCGCTGTTGCCAGAGACAGCAGGGCAATAATCATAGCCAGAGCG
This sequence comes from Candidatus Aminicenantota bacterium, assembly GCA_016934895.1. Taxonomy (GTDB): domain Bacteria; phylum Acidobacteriota; class Aminicenantia; order Aminicenantales; family UBA8522; genus UBA8522. Next base: position 3,153 of record JAFGRZ010000279.1, on the reverse strand, counting down.
ATCATCGCCAAATACGTTGATTTTTTCATTTTGCACCTCCCGGATTCGATGACATCATAAGGAAAGTGCATCGCCCTTGCTCCAAGCTCCGGTCAAGGCTAATACAAGATTCGGTCAAGACCACCGCTCCCACTTGGCCTTCTTCAGCCGTCAAATCTGTACCCGATCCCCCGGACGCCGATCAGGAATCGCGGTTTTTGGGGATTCTCCTCCAGCTTGTTGCGGAGGTGATGGACGTGCGTGTAGACGACCCGGTCCGTTAGGATGGCATCACGGCCCCAGACCTCTCGCATGAGGTCGTCGATCGTCATGACCTGGCCGCGATGTTCCAGGAAGACCTGGAGGAGCTTGAATTCGGTGGCGGTCAGGTCGATCCTTTCGCCCCGTCGTGAAACCTCGCACCGGCCGGTGTCGACGATGACGTCGCCGAAACGATGGATTTTGCCGGGCTCGGCGCTTTCCTGGGAACGGCGCAACACCGCCTTGATGCGGGCCAAAAGCTCGCGCCGGCTGAACGGCTTGGTGATGTAGTCGTCGGCGCCGAGCTCCAGGCCAACGACCTTGTCCACCTCTTGTCCCTTGGCCGTGAGCATGATGACCGGAGTGCGAATGCCTTTCAAGCGGGCCTGGCGGCAGACGTCGAGGCCGTCCATTCCGGGCAACATCAGGTCGAGGAGGACAAGGTCGAACTTCCCCTCGAGGATGCGGCCAAGCGCCGCCGTACCGTCGTCGGCGACCTCCACGGCGAACCCTTCGAGCTCCAGGTCGTCCCGGAGTCCCGTCGCGATCGTCGGCTCGTCCTCCACCACCAGGATGCGTTCGTTCATCTCATCCTCCTCCTGTGATCGGCGCGAACGGAAGCCGGATCGTGAAGATGCTGCCTTCGCCGATCCGGCTCCGGCATTCGACAGTGCCGTCGTGAGCCGCGACTATGTGCTGGACAAGGCTCAGCCCGAGCCCCGCCCCTTTGACCGTCTTCGAAATATCGCCGTCAGCCCGGTAGAATCGGTCGAAGATGTGCTTCCTGTCCTGCTCGGAAATCCCGACTCCCCGGTCGCGAACGGCGATTCTGATCGCGGCGTCCCCGGCCTCGGCATCGAGCCAGACAGTCTTCTCGCCCGGCGAGTATTTCACGGCGTTGTCGAGGAGGTTCCGTACGGCGGATCCCAGCGCCTGGCTGTCGGCGGAGATTGAGGGAAGTCCGTCCGGGATATTCGCTTCGACCACGACTCCACTGGCCGCGATCTCCGACCCGAAATCAGCGGCCAGCTTCCGCAGCCATGGAGTCGGGCTCAACGGTTCATACCGGTATTCCCTGCGGCCCTCTTCCATTCGCGAAAAGTCAAGGATGTTTTCGACGAGACGGGCCAGACGGTCGCTTTCTTGAACGATCATTCGGAAATATCCGCGTTGCTTCTCCGGGGCCGTCACGCGCCCTTCGAGCAGCATCTCGGCCAGGTGGCGGATTCCTGTCAACGGGGAGCGGAATTCGTGGGAGACCGTCGAGACGAAGTCGGCGCGGAGCCTGGCGATCTCCATTTCGCGCCTGACGATCCGGATGGTAATGGCCCCTCCGAAGAGAAGAAGCACCCCGACAAAAACCAGCATCGTCAGCAAGAGAGTCTGCCTCTGTCTGATCTCCGCCTGTATCGCCGCGGGCTGCCGGGGCCAGACCTTGAGGCGCCAGGGCGCTTCGCCGGCCCGGAGTTCGCGGGTCACGGCGAACGGCTGAGTTTCTGCGGGAGATGATCCGAAAAGCGCCCGGCCATCAGGGGAAAACAGAGCCGCATCGATATCCTCCCCCTTGGCGGACAAAACCTGAGGCCACCAATTCGAGTTCAGAAAGCCCGCGGAAAGGACGACGGCGGCCAATGGATCCGTCAGCCAGAAAGCGAGGTGGACGCCGGCTTCGCCGGGAAGAATCCTTGCGGGCTCGTTCAGGAGCTCCCCGGCGGCGCGGGTGAGAGCGAGCTTGCGCTCCTCCGTCATTCGAAGATCATTAAATTCAGCCTCTGCAGCCTGGCCTTCCAGGCACCACGAGCGGCAGCGCTCGGAGTAGTAAAGGTAGCGCGGTTTGTCGAGAAGCCACTTTCCGCCCGACAGATCGCGGTAGAAGGCCAGGGCATAGGCCTGCAGTTGAGCGTTATCGCCGCGCTCAGCGGCCAGGGAGCAGAGTTCGGACCGGGCGATGAGATCGGACGGCAACCCGCCGATCCACGCCGTATCCAGACGTTGGAGGTCCCGGTAGGCGGTGGCGGCTTCCTCGAGGCGTCCGGCTTTGCGAAGAGTCCGGGCCAAGCGCTGAAGGATGAGCGGGCGCAGCTTTGTATCTGACGAGTCGAGGAGGCGACGGTAAGCACGGATGGCACGCTCATTGTCCTTCCGCTCAATCTCCAGGGACTCGGCTTCGGCAAGCGAGGGAGGGAACCGACTTGGGATGCCTTGCGGTGCCGGAGCATCCGCGAGCTGATAAAGCAGAGCTTCATGGGGAAACGTCTGGAGGCCGCGCTGAGACTCGAATAAAAGCACGCCGCAGCCCGGTTGTTCAAGAGCTTGCCGGATGATGTCCGGATAGGAACCCGAATCGAATGGTCCCTCCTTATCGGCCAACCGGAGAGTCTCTTCCCACTGCCGGAAGTTTGAATCAAGGTCGGCGACGATCTCGCCGACAACCCTTTCCAGGCGTTCGCGGGTGCGCTGCTCGGCGAGCCGCCCTTCCTGCCGCAACGCCCGGAGCGCAAAAAGGCCGAGAAACGCGCCCGGCAGGAGGATGAAAACGACGAAGACGGCGATGAGCCTCTGGCCCGGGCCAAGGAGGAACCGCGGCCGGGCTGGACGGCGAGCCTGGTTCTTCGGCATTCGGTCACCCACCGGTTAGATTACATTCTCTTCCGGAGAGGCTTCTCCCGCAACGGGTCAAGATTTGGTCAAGAATCGGTCAAGACAAGGAACGTCACCTGCCTGGAGGGTATGCCGGGTCGGCCAGAAACATTGATGCTCAAGAACGTGGACGTCAACTTTGTGAATCTCCCCTGGCGGTCACTCGTCAAGCGTATCGCAGCCCGCGAGACAGTGTCAAGAAACAGGGACAGCGACTTTGCCTCCCGAAGAGGCGAGCGCTTCCATGAATCAGGGTTAGTGTCCCCTAAATTC
>JAFGRZ010000278.1 GCA_016934895.1 Candidatus Aminicenantota bacterium | reverse complement strand
GACAATAGATGAGTTCGTCCTCGGATTCCCAGAGCTTCTTGGCGATTCCGTCCGGCCGGACCCGGATGAGCGCGCCCGGCTCCTGCGTCGTCGGGGTCGAGGCCGTGGGCGGACGCGCTGCGGTCGAAGCCTGGGCGCTGGCCGAGACCGTCACTTCCGTGGAAATCCGGAAGGGCGCGGCGGGAGTCTCCTCCTCTTTCTTCGTCCGGGTCGGCGTCCCTCCGCAGGCCGCGTAGATATCGCCTTCACCATCAAGAGCCAGGCTCTTTATCTCTTCGTAGGAAGATTCAAACAGGACCGTGGCGCGCCCGTCCGCGCCGAGACGGTAGATGACGCCGACGCCGCCGCTTCCGGCCAATAATTCATTCCGGCCGGCCTTGTGGAGACAGAGGATGTGATTCTCCTCAGCTTTAAGGACCCTCTGGCCCTCTCCGCCGGGGCCGATCTTGAAGATTCCGCCCGCTTCGCCGACCGCGGCCATCAGCCGGCCGTCGTCCATGAAAACCAAGTCCCAGATATATTTTGTCCCGGGATTGAAAAATGAGCTGCCCTGATCTTTCCCGGTGATCTTGTAAATCTTGCCGTTGGGCGAAGTCCCGGCGAACAGGACGCCCGTGGTATCCAGGGCGAGACAGGTGACATCCATTTCCTGAACCTGGAAATAGAGCTCGGCCCGGCCGTCTTTATCCACGCGGTAGATCTTGCCTCCGTGTCCGGTGCCCAGAAATCCCGCGCCGTCCGGTCCGGGAAGGAATGAGAGATAAAAGTCCTCGGCCGGCCCCTCCACGATCTCTTCCCTGGGAGCCAGCGAAAGGACCCCCTCGAAAGTCACGGACAGGCCGTCGAATTTGCCTTTGAGGAAGTCGTCCTTGGTCCGGATGTCCCACTGACGGGGGACGACGGCCTCGAGAAGCAGGGCCGCCGCGGCCATTCCGATGGTGATAACAATCAAGGTTTGGAACTTTCTCATCCCGGCTCTCCTATTTCTTGATCTTGACGGGGATCGAAGCCATCCCGCGAAAGACATAAGGGATGGGAAGCTGATACTCCCGGAGTGTGGACCGCGTCAATTCGGTGGGGGCGGAAGCGGCCGCCCGGGGGGAGGCGAACAGGGCTTTCATCGAGGGCGGCAGGTTCGGCATCTCTTCTCCCTTGACGAAAAGGCCCGGCCGGGAAGCCATCATCTTGAAATAAATCCGATTGTGCTTGCGCAGATTGTTGAGCATGCGGAGGAGCTGGCTCAGGCTTCGGGGAACGAAATCCTGAACCCGGTACTGGATAGCCTCCACCTGATGAACGGAAGCGGCATCGGCGATGAGCAAGTGGAATTCAGATCCGGCCGGAAGAGGCGGAGCTTCCACCGCGACCTCCTCGCTGAAGCCGTGACCTCCCAAGGCCCGGGCATAGATCTTCACCTGGATCCGTTCTCCCGCCGAGACCTCGTACTTATCCAGCCAGACGCGTTCCAGGGTGCAGAACTTGGCCTCCTCCAACGCCCGGATGGTCAAGGAGATACGGTGTATCCCGACCGTCTCAAACTCGTTGTTGCTCAGGTAATAAACGACGGCGGTGAGCAGGCCGCTCAGACCGGTCGCGGCCGTGTCGAGGTTCCCGGAGAAAAGATCCTCGAGATGCACGCTGGCGCCGTTGTCCAGGTAGACATACCCGTCCAGGCCGAAGGAAAGGTCGCCCAGAGATCGCTGTTCGCTCGAAAGAAGGGAAGCCACCGTCATGTTGACCAGCAGCGGAGTCAGAAGCCTGTCGTTGGCCAAATCGATCTTGAACTCCCTGGCCTGACCGGAGTTTTCATAGAGGCGGATTTCGAGCGGCACGGTCTGCGGCATCTTGCCCAGTTCGCCCAAAAGGCCGGCCGTCCGGTCCTGCGAAAACCGCCCCAATCGGTCGCCGAGCGCAGCCAGCTTGAACGAGTTTTGAAGGCTTGGTATCACAGTCAGGACATTCGCCCTGGCCATCGCCAGATCGACGTTGCCCAGATTGTAAAGCGGATGGCCGAAGGCCAGAACGCGCTCACCGTCAACATAAGTCACCGTTCCGAACGCCGCCGCACTCAGGTCCCCTCCGACCAATTCGACGGCCACCGGATCTCCCTCTTTAAGGCCCGTCCCGACCGAAGGCGCGGGGAATGCGGTCTGGACCGAGGAGCCGGCATTCATGGGGTGGAATCCCGAACGGGTGAAAAGGGGCCTGGTCTCCTCGATGACCGCCGGCGAAAATCCCCCGAACATGATCGGCACGCCGATCGGGGTCATCGTCTGCCCTTCTGAAATCCGGAAGGGGCGGGCATCGCCCGACTCTTTATGGATGCCCATCAAGTCGGCCAGGGTGAGATTCTCCCGAAACGGCAAAACCGAAGCGGCGGAAGGCCGGGCCGGGACGGGCTGTTCGGGGATGGCCAGCATTTCATCGATCGGCGTGATCCCGGCGATCGGAGCCTTGGCGAAGGGAAAAGAATAGGCGACCGCTCCGATGAGCTTGCCGTCGATATAGACCGGGCTTCCGCTCATCCCCTGGATGATTCCCGTGTCCTCCAGTCCCCGGCCGGAGAGCCGGGCCAGGATGATGCTCCTTTTGGGCTGGTTGTTCGTGATGACGCCCAGAATCTCGGCGTCGAACTCCTCGATGTCGCCGCCCAGGAAAACGGTCTTGCCCTTTCCTTTCATGCCCGGTTTCACCTGCTCCAGAGGCATGGTCAGATTGGAGGCCTGAGCCAAGGCGATCAACATTCCCATGATGACGATGAGTGCGGCTGTTTGCTTAATGGTCCATCTCCTCCGCGTTCGGCGGCTGCCATTGACCGGGCGACAAAGATTTCATAGAATCAAAACAATGAAGGCCTTTCTCACCGGTGGAACCGGGTTTATCGGAAGCCATCTCATCCATCTCCTTCTGGCCAGGGATGTGGAGGTTTACGCCCTGGTCCGGAATCCGGAAAGAGAACCGGCTCTCCTGGAAAAGAAGGTCCGCGTCTTGAGGGGGGACCTCTTCTCTATCCCTGCGCTTCCGGCCGGCCTCGACTTCGTGTTCCACCTCGCCGGCAAAACACGGTCATTGAAATCGGCGGATTATTATACTGTAAACCGGGACGGAACGGCAAGTCTGTGCCGCTCTCTCTTGAGCCTCAAGGAACGACCCCGGGTTGTCATCCTGAGCAGCCAGGCGGCCGCCGGCCCGGCGGACGTCCATGAGCCCGTCCGGGAAAGTGACCCGCCGCATCCGATCACCCACTACGGCAGGAGCAAGCTTCAAGGAGAGCGGGAAGCTCTGCGATTCAAAGACCGGTTCCCCATCACCATCGCCCGGGCCAGCGCCGTTTTCGGCCCCCGGGACAGGGACTTCCTTCCCTTTTTCAAAATGGCGAAGAAAGGAATTCTCCTCAGCATTAAGGAAAGCAAAGAGGCCAGCGTGATCTACGTCAAGGATCTGGCCGAAGCCCTTTTCCTTTGCGCGAGCGCCAACCTTCCGAGCGGAGAGATCTTCAATATCGCCAATGCCGCGGCTTGCACCTGGGAAGACCTGGGCCGGGCGGCCGCCTCGGCACTGGGAAAGGAATGCCGGAGGGTCAAGGTCCCCAAGAACTTGGCCTATCTCTATTCCCTTGCCTGCGAGGCCGGCCACCACCTGACCCGGAAGCCGGGAATTATCAACCGGGACAAGTACCGAGACCTCATCCAGACGAGATGGGTCATGGATGTGAAAAAGGCCCTCGAGATTCTCTCCTTCGAACCCCGTTTTACGCTGGAGCAGGCCATGGAGGAAACGATGGCCTGGTATTCCGGTCAAGAATGGCTGTGAAGGAACTCAAGACTTCTTTTTGACCGAGGTGGACCGGGTGAAGAAAGGCACAAAGAACTTGGCGGCCGTTTTGACGCACCATTCCTTTTTCTGAGACCGGGCGTAATACCGGACCCTCCCTTCCAGGATGTGGCTCCCCTTTTCCGCGTCCTCGCTCACCGTGAAACGAATGCGGATGGGCTCCCGGAAGACGAGCGATTCTTCTTCCTCCCGCTCCTCCGTTTCGATTCCCAGGTCGGTCGCGGTGTAAAAATTCTTGGGAAAGACAAGCCCGGGGCAGGGTTCGAACTCGATGGTGAAATCCGGCTTGGGGCTGATCTTCGTTCCCTCCTGGAAGCTGAGCTTCAGGATGACCTCTCCCTCTTGCCCCCGGGAGAGCCTGCGGGGAACGATCGAGGCCTCCACCTTGAGGAAGTCCTCCTGGGCGAAAAGAATTCCGGCCAGCGCCAGACATAAAATGATCCGTTCGGGGAAAACCCGCCGTTTCATCCGTCTTCGATCACGATGCATCTCTTCGCCAACCCATCCTACCCCCGGGAGGCCCTTCCGTCAAGCCGGAGGCTCGGGGTATATGACTCGAAGTCACGCTGCGATTTCCCACAGTCGATTCGCTCCTCGCTCTCCGCTTCGCGGAACCCTGCCCGCTCGTCGCTCATACGGACTTCTCACCATATACCCCTCGCCTTGCCAAGAAAGGGAAAGTCGTCTCGATTTTTCGGCCATGATGTGATGACGATATTTCCTTTATTTTTTAAAAATCATTAGCTATAATGGGGGCCGCTTCCATGGACAAAAGAACGATCATCACCGGGATCGGGCACTATGTGCCTCCTCGAGTGGTCACCAATTTCGACCTTGAAAAACTGATGGACACGTCCGATGAGTGGATCCGGCAGCGGTCCGGCATCATCGAACGGCGCCATGTCGAGTTGGGCGTCGGGAGCTCCGACCTGGCCGTTGAGGCCGCCCGGAGGGCGATCGCCGACTCCGGCAGCCGAACGTCCGATATCGACCTGATCATTGCCGCGACCCTGTCTCCCGACCATTATTTTCCCGGCATCGGCGTTCTGGTCCAGGCCAAGCTGGACCTGCCTCCGATCGGAGCCATCGACGTCCGGAACCAGTGTTCGGGTTTCATCTATGCGCTTTCGATCGGCGACCAATACATCCGCACGGGAGCATATAAAAAGATCCTGCTGGTGGCCGCCGAGGTTCAATCGACCAATCTCAACTATTCGGACGAAGGCCGGGATATGGCCGTCCTTTTCGGCGACGGCGCCGGAGCCCTCATCCTCGAGCCGAACGAACACAACGACGGAAGGGGGATCCTTTCCACGCATCTCTTCGCCGACGGCCGACACGTGACCGATCTGTGGATGGAAAAGCCCGGTTGCCTGGACAAGCCCGCCGTCACCGAAGAGATGGTCCGGACCAAAAAGTTTTTCCCGCGGATGGACGGCAAGAACGTCTTCAAAAACGCCTCGGTTAAGATGCCGGAGGCGGTTCGGGCGGCCCTCCAGCACAACGGCCTCACCGTGGAGGACGTCGCTCTTCTCATCCCCCATCAAGCCAACGACCGGATCAGTCAAATGGTCGCCCACAACCTCAAGATTCCCTTGGAAAAAGTCATGCGCAACATCAGCAAGTACGGAAACACCACCGCCGCATCCATTCCCATCGCGCTCCACGAGGCCCTCCAGGAAGGACGGATCAAGCCGGGCGATGTGGTCGCCCTGACGTCCTTCGGATCAGGCTATACATGGGCCTCCGCCCTCATTCGATGGTGAATACAAACCGCCTTGGATTCAAATGTTCATTTGTGATAAGATTCCTGCAGAGGAATGGCCGTCACGGGATCTTGCAGAGACAAGGAAGGAGGTTTCCATGAAAAAACGCGCGGTTCCCATGATTCTCTTCATCTTCGCCTTTTCTTTTCTGGGTCTGAGCTTTCTTCGGTCCTCTCAAAATCAGGAAGAGACCAAGTTCCAAAAGACGATGGACAACTACCTCGATGCCTACTGGAAATTTTACCCGACCGCCGCCACCATGGCCGGCTATCACAAATACGACGACAAGCTTGAAGACTTGAGCGATAAGAGCATCGAAAAGCACCACGACAATCTGGACGCCTTCAGCCAGGAGCTGGTGGCGAAAACCGACAAGACCAAGCTCGGCGCCGATTCCCAGATCGAATACGACATCATGAGGAACGCCATCGACCTGGAGTTGATGCGTCACGAGAACCTCCTTCCCTGGCAATACAATCCCATCTTTTACAACCAACTTTTCTTGAACAGCCTCCGCAGTCTCCTGACCGTGGAATTCGCTCCCCTGGATGTCCGCATGAAAAGCGCCGTCGAAAGGGCCAAAAGCCTCCCCGACCTGATTAAAAAAGCGAAAGAGAACCTCCAGACCCCCCCCGAAATTTACACGCAGACGGCGATTCGGCAATTCGCCGGGATCATCCACTTCTACCGGACGGACGTCCCCAAGCTCATCGAAGCCGCTTCGCCCGACATGAAGTCCAAGTTCCAGGCCGAATGGGCCAAAATCATCCCCGCCCTGGAAGACTATCAGTCGTACCTCCAGACCCAGCTCCTGCCCAAGTCCACGGGCAACTTCCGGCTGGGCGAGCAGGCCCATTCGCGGCTCCTCACCCTCACCGGCGAGTTCAGCATCCCGGGAGCGGAGCTTGTCGCCCGGGCCAGGGCCGATTACAACAACATCCGACGGGAGATGGCCATCGTCGCCATGCCTTTCTACAGGATCATGTATCCCAACATCAGCATGGAGCAGCTCTCCACCCAATACAACGAAGAACAGCTCCGGAATATCTTCATCAAGGGGGTTTTCGATAAGATCAAAGGGGAGCATCCCACCAAGGAAAACTTCGTCGAAGGCGTCAAAGGCAGCGCGGACAATATCAAGTCGTTCTTTTCCGCGAAAGGGCTGATTGCCCTGCCGGATGCTGACCTGGTTATAGAGCCGATGCCGGCGGCGGAACAGGGGATCTCATGGACGCGTCTTCTGACGCCCGTACCTTATGCCACGGCCGGATCCTACTCCGTCCTCGTTTCCCCTATACCTGAAGGGCTGTCGGCCGACCAGGTCGAATCCCTTCTGGAGGAATATAACGACTACTACTCCCCCTGGTGGACGGTCCGCCAGGTGTTTCCCGGCTGGTTCGTTCCTACGTTCTTCACCCAGAAATCCGGATCGCTGCTGACGAAGATCCATCCCAACATGCCGCTCATCAAGGGCTGGCCCGTCATCCTCGAAGAAATGATGATCAACGACGGGTTCGGCAACTACGACCTCCGTCTGCGGCTGAACCAGTTGAAGAGCCAGCTCAAAGTGGTCATGGACTTCAACCTGGAGCTCAACATCCACCAGGGCGGGATGACCAAGGAGCAGGCGATCCAGTACATGACGGCCGGAGGCTTTCAGACTCCAGCCGAAGCGGAATGGAAGTGGAACCGGATCCTGCTCGCGCCCTGCGAATCCGCCTATCCCTACATCGGCTACCAAGAGATCCTGGACATGGAAAAAGACTACCGGAAAACGAAGGGCGACGCTTACAGCAAGAAGGAATTCCTGCAGGAGCTGCTCAACCACGGCGCGATACCGATCCGCTTCCTCAAGGCCAAACTCGCCGCCCAATAAAAAGAGCGCCTGGAATCGCCCGAGAGCCGGAATCGCTCCGGACGGAAGGGCCTTGCCCCGATGGACATCGTCGACTCCCACGCCCACCTGGACATGCGGGAGTTCGACGCGGACAGGGATGCGGTCGTCCAGCGGACCTGGGACGGCGGCGTCAAAGCCCTCCTCTGTCCCATTGAGCTATCCGAGCCCCGGAGCCGGCCGCTCGTGCTTGAGCTCTGTCGTGTTCATGCCTGGATCACGGCGGCTGCGGGCGTCCATCCCCACCGCGCGGAGGCGTTTCTTCCGTCTCACCTGGAGGCGCTCCGGGAACTGACCCTGGCCGGAAAAATAGCCGCTATCGGCGAGATCGGAATCGATCATCACTATGATTTCTCACCGGCCCCGGTCCAGGCCGAGGTCTTTCGAACCCAGCTTCTCCTCGCCCAGGAGCTGAACTTGCCCGTCATCATCCATAGCCGGAACGCGGGACAGGAGGTCATCGCCGCGATCGAAGAAACCCGGTTTTCCCGCGGCGGCATCCTCCACTGTTTCACCGAAGACCGCCGCACGGCCGAGCGGATGATCGACCGGGGCTTCCTGGTCTCTTTCTCGGGCATCCTGACCTACCGGAGCGCATCGGCGCTGCGGCAGATCGCCGCTTCGCTCCCTCTCGAAAAGCTTCTCGTCGAAACCGACTCCCCCTACCTCGTCCCCCAGGCGCTGCGGAACAAGAGCAAGCGAAATGAACCTCTCTTCGTCATCGAAACGGCCAAGGTTCTGGCCGAGGTTAAGAAAGTGTCGTTGGAAGACGTCGCCGCCGTCACCGGGAACAATTTTCGCGCGCTCATCCTCGAGAAAAGCGCTCCGGCCTGAGACCCGGCGTCAATCGGACCGTCCCGAGCCCTTTCAGAAGCTTTCCTGATTCTCCTTCTCTCTGACCGCGATGATATCGAGAGAGTCGGCGACGTCCCGGAGGACCGACCGGCGGCGCGGCGGAGAAAACGCAGGCTTCCCCGCCCTCCATCCGCCCCGCTTACGGCAATTCGGGCAGCGCCGCTATCCCGTTGGCTTTGGCGTAGGCCGTCATGATTTTCGTAAGACCGTTCCGGACATCGTCGTCCGCAAGCGCGGGCGGGTGGGAGCCCAGGATTTTCTCCACCTGTTCCGAGGCCCTCTCGGCGATCGTTTTCTTCCCCAGGGCGACCCAGGCATCGTAGGTATCCCTGTCCGCGATGACGGGGTAGGAATGCTCCTTCCTGTACCATTTCTTTGTGTGGGGCATGGTGAGAAATTGTGTTTCGGGAGTGAATCCCACGTACTTATCCACGGCGATGGGCTCCTCGCGCTGGGCGATGCCGGCGATGAGGCGGTAGGCCATGCCGCAGATCTCGTCGTCGATGACGAGCTTTTCCAGGCTCTGGCAGCTTTCAAAGTCGAGCATCCCGGCTCCGCTGACGACGTTGACGCCGGCCAAGGCGCCCAGCACCGCCCCGAGCCCGGTCTCCGTCCCCGCCTGGGCATCGATGGTCTTGGCGTCGCTCAAACCCATGTAGGCGTGGGTCGGCAGGTTCAGGTATTTCCCGATCTGGCTGTAACCGACATCGATCATCATGGTCTCGATCGCTCCCATCGGGGTCGTCCCGCGCCTCATATCGAAGCTCGAAGGAGAGCCGCCGAAGATGACCGGCGCCCCCGGCTTGGCGAGCTGGACGATGGCCACGCCGCAGAGGGTCTCGGCCACATGCTGGACCAGGTTGCCGGCGATCGTCACCAGGGAGGTGGCCCCCGTCATCCCCATCGAGATGAGTTCGGAGGGGATGCCCGCGCGCGCCGAATCGATCAGGCTCTGGGTGGTCAGGTTGCTCCACTTGAGAGGCGGCGAGGGACACGCATCGAAGATAGCCAGAGGTTTCCGGGCCAGCTCCTTCGCGCTTCCGCGGACGGCGACCAGGAGATCCGTCATCGGCCGGAAGGATTCCACCCGGAAAGTGCCGGTGACAAACGGCTTGTTGGCATAGAGCAGTCCGAGGTAGAGCCGGTAGATGTCCGCGATCGGATGCGGGACATCGGAGCTGATCAGGCCGGTGCTCTGGAAGTGGATGTTTTCGAGGCATTCGGTCAATCTGTAAAATCGGACCAGGTCCGCGGTGTCCGGTTTTCTTTGTTCGCCCGTCTTGTGGTCGAGGATGGTGACGGCCGTCGAGCCCGGATCGAAATGGACCTCATCGCCGCCGACCGTGTATTCCGTCTTTCCGGCCCGATCGTAGAGCCGGACGACGGACGGCGCCGTGGCCAGGCATTTCTCCACCAGCCGCCGCTTGAGATGGACGCGCTGCGATTTTTTGTCGATCTTCATCCCCGCCTGCCCGAAAAGTTTCAGCGCGTTCTTGTTCTCGACAAAGATCCCCGTCTTTTCCAGAATCTCGTAGGCCTCGTCGACGATTTTTTCGATGAATCGACGGCTCAGCAATCCCACCTTCGGCCGGATTGTCTTGATCATCTGTTTCCCTTCCTTTCCCATGCGATGTCGGTTCGCCGGACGGCCTCAAGAGGCCATCAATCGCCCGGCCACCTTGACCGCGAGCATGGCATTCTCGGCGTAGCCGTCGGCCCCAATGTCTTCGGCCCACTTCTGACTGGCCGGCGCTCCGCCGACCAGGACCTTGAACCGCCCGCGGAGATTTTTCGACTTGAGCATCTCGACGACCTTCTTTTGTCCCAGCATCGTGGTCGTCAACAGCGCCGAGAGGCAGATGAAATCGGCCTCTACCTCCTCGGCCTTCTGGATGAACATCTCCAGTTTCACGTCCGCGCCCAGGTCAAAAACCTCGAATCCGTTGGCCGAGAGCATCG
>JAFGRZ010000277.1 GCA_016934895.1 Candidatus Aminicenantota bacterium | reverse complement strand
GCGCCCAGCGGCGTCGCCGACGAGCGCTGTCCTCCGGTGTTGGCGTAAGCATTATTGTCATAGCAGACGTAAACGATATTGTGGCCCCGTTCCATGGCGCCGGAGAGAGCCTGGATGCCGATATCATAGGTCCCGCCGTCGCCGCCCACTCCCAGGAACTTGATCTTTTTGTCCGCGGGGATCTTGCCTTTGTTCTTCAGCGCCTTGTACATGGCCTCGACACCGGCGATGGTCGAGGCGGCGTTCTCGAAGGCGCTGTGCACCCACATGCAGTTCCAGGCCGTCCGGGGGAAGATGGTGGTGCAGACCTCCAGGCAGCCGGTGGCGTTGGCCACGACGATCGGGTCTTCGGTCGCCCTGAGGATGATCTTGAAGATGAGAGGAATCCCGCAGCCCAAGCACATTCCGTGCCCGGCGACGAGACGGTCTTCCATCTGAGCCAAGTCTTTGAGTTTCACTGCCATATTCATTCTCTCCTATGAGGTCTTCCTCTACTCTCTCAGGTTGATATAGCCGAGCAATTCGTCCACCTTGCCGGAATCGGCGATGCGCTCGAGCTTTCCGGCGACGTCCTTGAAGTGCTCGACCTTGATGTCGCGGCCTCCCAGCCCGTAGACATAATTGACCAGCTTGGGCCTTTTTTCGTAATCGTAGAGCGCCGAGCGGATCTCCGTGAACAGGGGCGCGCCGAAGGCTCCCGGAGCGGAGGACCGGTCCAGAACCGCCACGGCCTTCATCTTCTTCAAGGCCTCGGCGATCTTGAGGTGGGGAAAGGGCCGAAAAACGCGGGGCTTGAGCAGGCCGATCCTTTTTCCTTCGGACCGGAGCTCATCGACGGCGTCTTTGCATGTTCCCGCCGCCGAGCTCATAACCACGATGGCCAGCTCGGCATCGTCCATTTTGTACTCTTCGAAGAAGCCGTATGGCCGGCCGAACGTCTTGCCGAATTCCTTCCCGACCTCTTCGATAACCGGGGGGGAATTCTCGATGCCCTCGATCTGGCTTCTCTTGTGCTCGAAGTAATAGTCGGTGAAATCGATCGGCCCGACGGTGAATTTCCGGCTGGTGTCAAGCAGCGGGAACGGCGGCTTGAAATCGCCGATGAACTTCTTGACGGCGGCGTCCTCCTCCAGCTCTACGACCTCGGCGGAATGGCTGATGATGAAGCCGTCGAAGCCGACCATGACAGGAGTCAGCACGTCTGGATGTTCCCCGATGCGGAAGGCCTGGATGAAATTATCGTACGCTTCCTGGCAATTTTCGGAGTAGATCTGGATCCAGCCGGTGTCGCGGGCTCCCATGGTGTCGCTGTGATCCCCATGGATATTGATGGGGGCGCTCAGGGCCCGGTTGACAATGGAGGCGACGATGGGCAGCCTGAGCCCGGCGGCGATGTAGAGCATCTCCCACATCAGGGCGAGGCCCTGGGAGCAGGTCGCCGTCATGACCCGCCCTCCCGCCGAGGCGGCTCCGATGCAGACGCTCATGGCGCTGTGCTCGCTTTCGGGGCAGACGAATTCACCCGTGATCAGGCCGTCGGCCCGGAACGAGGCGATCGTTTCGACGATCGCCGTCGAAGGGGTGATGGGATAGGCCGCGATGACGTCGGGATCGATTTGGCGGACCGCCTCGGCGATGGTCTGATTGCCGTTGAGGATTTTCGTCGTCTTCATTGTTTTCTCCCGGCGGCGAGTTTGATCTCCTCCGCCACCATGACGATCGCCTTTTCTTTGGTGGGGCATTCCTCCGCGCAGAGGCCGCAGCCGGTGCAGTAATCATAGTTGATCCCGGTCACCTTGCCGTCCTTGACCATGATGGCGAAATGGGGGCAATAGACCCAGCAAAAAAAGCACTGGATGCAGTTTTTTTCGATGAATTCCGGTCTCCGGCCGGAGCGCCATGTCCCGGTGAGGTTGACGACCGAGTTGCCCGCCTGGGTGTTGACCGTTCCGATCGGAAGTTCTTTCCACGTTTCTTTTTTCATCCTTCTTTGACCTCCTCGAACGCTCGGCTGATGGTCTTCAGGTTCATCTTGACGACCTCCGGGCGCAACTTCTTGGACAGCGAGACCTCGATGTTCTTCCGGAATTTGTCCAGGTCCATCAGGCCGACGACTTTGACCAGAGCGGCGACCATCGGGACGTTGGGGATGGCCCGTCCCAGTTCGTCACGGGCAATGGTATAGGCGTCAAGGGAGTAGATCTTGCGATTCCCGAGCTTGAGCCGGTCCCGGACCATCGGGACGTCGAAGGTGGTGTTCATCAGGAATAGGGCATCCTCCTTGGCTCCGTCGGCGATATCGACGAGCCCCAGGAGACTCGGGTCCGTGACCACGACGATGTCGGGATAATAAACCTGACTATGAGTGCGGATCGGCTTTTGGCTGATGCGATTGAACGCCAGGATCGGGGCCCCCCTCTTCTCGGCACCGAATTCGGGGAATGCTTGAACGTAGGTCCCCTTTTCCGAGGAGAGGACATCGGCCAGCGTCACCGCCGCCGTGACGACCCCCTGGCCGGCCCGCCCGTGCCAGCGAATCTCCAGTGTTTCTTTCATTGAACCTCCTCTGTTCATGGTTTCTCTCGACGATCCATCCGCCTGCGATCTATGAAAAAAACGAGATTTTAGCAGAAACGGCCGTTCAATTCACTCCTTCAGCTCGGTCCGGCCCTCCAGAGCTTTTTTGATGGTCACCTGATCGGCAAAATCGATATCCGAGCCGACCGGAAGCCCCATGGCCAAACGGGTCATTTTGACGGGAAATTTTCTCAGCATCTTGGCCACGTATAGGGCGGTCGCTTCGCCCTCCGACGTCGGGTTGGTGGCGATGATAATCTCCGTGAACGACCCTTTTTCCACCCTCTCAATGAGCTTGTCCAGCTTGAGGTCCTCCGGTCCCACTCCCCGGAGCGGGGCCAGCGTGCCCAAGAGGACATGATAGCGGCCGTGATAGATCCCGGTCTTCTCGATCGAGGTGATATTGTAAGGCTGTTCGACGACGCAAAGGCTTTCCGAGGACCTCTCGCCGTCCGCGCACATCGAACACGGATCCACGTGGGTGATATTGCTGCAAACGGAGCAGTAGAAGATCTTCTTTTTGACCGCGCGGATGGCGTCGGCCAGACGATCGGCGTCCTCTTGAGGAATCCCCAGGATGTGAAAAGCGACCCGCTGGGCGGTCTTGGCGCCGATGCCGGGAATCCGCTTCAATTCCTCGATGAGCTGGAGAAGGGGCTGGGTCGAGTCGGGCATCAGAACAATCCCGGAATCTTGAGCCCCCCGCCGAGGCGGCTCAGCTGCTGCGACATGTGTTCGTCCACTTTGGCCGCGGCATCGTTGAAGGCGGCGACGATCAGATCCTGCAGCATCTCGACGTCATCGCGGTTGACCACCTCGGGATCCAGCCGGATGTTGATCATGTTTTTCTGTCCGTCCAGGGTGACGGTGACCATTCCCCCGCCGCTCGTCCCTTCGAGGCGCAGATCGGCCATCTCCTTTTGCAGATGGTCCTGCATCTCCTTGGCCTGTTTGAGCATTTTTTGCAGGTTGCCGAGGTCTTTCATCATCCCTATTCCCTCTCTTTCATCCCTTTCACCGGTTCAACCGATAAGATCGTGGCCTTAAAAGTATCAACGAAAGCCTGAACCGAGGGGTCTTTCAGGGCGATATCCGTTTCTTTCTCCCGCCGGGCTGCGGGAAAAACCGGGCCCGGCGATTCGGCGAGCTTAACCTTGACCTTCTGCCCGACGACTTCGGAAGCCATCCTCTCCAGAGCCCTGATCTCACGCTGGACGGTTCCCTTGTAGTACGAATCTCCACCGGGGAAGGAGATTTCGAGGACCACCGGATGGTCGATAATAAACCTCTTGTCCGGCGAAAACTTGATATCCAGCGGTTCGTCTTTGAAGAGGAATGTCGCCTGGCGGGACAGGATCGCCGCCAGTGAGCTTTTTTCGATCTGCACTCTGTCCAGGATTTTCTGCCAGAGGTCCCTGGTTTCTCCCGGCCG
>JAFGRZ010000052.1 GCA_016934895.1 Candidatus Aminicenantota bacterium | reverse complement strand
CTTCCTGAAATAATCGATACTGAGGTTTTTGGCGATCTGAAGGAGCCAGGCCTGGAAATTTCCCTCCCTTTCATAGGCGTCGAACCTTTGATACAACCGCATGAATGTCTCCTGGACAACGTCCAGAGCGTCCTCCCGGTTCCGCAGAATGGAATAGGCCAGGAGGAAGACTTTCTGCTGATAGAGGCTGACAATCTCTTTAAAGGCTTGGCGGTCGCCCTCCCGGGCCCTATCGAGCTGAATCCTGAGGTTTTCATGATCCACCGTTCTGATTTCTTCCATTCTCGGTCTAGCGGCGTTCACCGCACCGGCGGAGCGCGATATTGCCCGGACACTCGGCGGCGGAGGCCGCCGCGGTCCCATGCTTATCGATGCTCACTCCTGACCTCACCGGCCCGCTTCACAGACTTCTACGCATGGATTCGGGCAAAGGTTCACCCTCGGATCAAATCAGCCCGGCGGGGGAAGACGAGAAAACGGACTCCTCCCCTCTCCGAAACCTTTGCCTGGGGGATTTCCAGAAAAAGGGGACGAAAGGGGGGGACTGATCTTAGAACTTATCGAAGTCTCTTCGATCTCTCCGCTCGCCGCCGAAGCGACCGCCTTTCTCTGTTCTCGGGCGGGCGTCGTTGACGATGATTTTCCGGCCGTCGAATTCCGTGCCGTTCAATTTCGCTTTGGCATCCTGGGCGTTTTCCTGGGTGCCCATCTCGACAAAGCCAAAGCCGCGCCCCTGGAGGATGTTGACTGAAGTCACCTCTCCATACTGGGAAAAGAGCTCTTTCAGCTTGTCCTCTGTGGTCCTGTAGTTGAGGTTGCCTACATATAGCTTTGCAGCAGCCATCTCAAAAGACCTCCTTGCGCTATCACCATCATCGGTCCCATCAAGAGACGGGAGGACGGCGAAGGCTTTCTCATTCTTCCATATCCATTTTGGGAAATCAAGCCCTATCTCCGCCTCGGCATTTTCTGATATAGTGGAGCCGACGGCCTGAAAAACTCGCCCCGGAAAAATCCGTAAGCAGGATAAGGAGAAGAGATGAGAAAAGGAAGATATGTCTTCTTGATATTCCTGTTTTTTGCGGTCCTGGTGACCGCCACCGTTCTGGCTTTTCTCTACAGCGAGTTCGGCCGCCCTCCCGATGTCAAGGCCGGCTCTTACCTCGATATCGACCTCTCGGGTTCCTTCCCGGAGTACTCCGCCCCGGATTTTCTGACAGGCTTCTTCTTCGGCCGACCTCTTTCCGTGCACGACATCTGGGAGAATCTCCGCAAGGCCGCCGTGGACAGCCGGATCCGTCGTGTCCTCCTCCGTCTGGGCCCTCTGGCCTGCGACTGGGCCAAAGTCAGCGAGGTCCGAGACGCCATCCAGGAATTCCGGGCCTCGGGAAAGGAAGTGATCGCATACATCGAGGAGGCTCCGGAATTCGACAAGGAGTATTACCTGGCCACGGCCTGCGACCGGATCGTCCTCCACCCCCTCGGGTGGCTGGGCATCAACGGGATCGGCGGCTGGACTCCTTTCTTGAAAGGAGGGTTGGACGAGCTGGGGATCGAGGCTCAGTTTGAACACGTCGAGGAATTCAAAACCGCTTACAATATGTTCACGGAAAGGGGCTTCACCGATGCCCACCGACTGATGATCGAGGCCATCTATGAAGACATCTTTTCCGAATATGTGCGGGAGGTGGCCGCGGCCAGGGGAAAAAGCGAAGACGAAATCCGGGCCGCCATCGATCGGGGTCTTTATCAGGGCGAACAAGCCCTCGACGCCGGCCTGGTGGACGGACTCCTCTATGAAGATGAACTGGGGAAGCTCCTGCAGGAGAAAGATCGGAAGCTCCGCCGCACGTCCATTTCTGAATACCTCCGGATCAGCCCGGCCTCGCTCGGTCTTGAATCCGGCCCAAAGGTCGCCGTGATCTATGCTTCAGGTCCGATCGTCGGCGGCGAAAGCCCCTTCGGCACGATCGGCGCACGGACGCTCTCCCGGGCCATCCGGAAGGCCAGGGAAGACCGGTCCGTGGCCGCGATTGTGCTTCGGGTCGACAGTCCCGGCGGATCGGCCGTCGCCTCGGACGTCATCTGGCGCGAAACCGTCCTGGCCAAAAAGGAAAAACCCATGGTCGTCTCCATGTCCGATCTGGCCGGATCGGGAGGTTACTGGATCTCCATGGCCGCCCATAGGATCGTCGCCCACCCCCAGACCTTGACCGGATCGATCGGCGTCTTGGGAGGGAAGTTCAGTCTGGCGGGACTCTATGAAAAACTGGGAATCACAGCCGAAAGGGTGGCCTTCGGGCAAAGAGCCGATTTCTTCTCCACATTCCGGCCGTTCAGTCCGGAGGAGCGCCGGCTTTTGAAGGAGCAAATCCTCTGGACCTACGAAAAGTTCCTCAGCAAGGCGGCCGAAGGCCGCGATCTCACCCGGGAAGACGTCGATAAGGCCGGCCGGGGCCGGGTCTGGACCGGAAGGCAGGCCAAGGAGATCGGATTGATCGATGAACTGGGCGGCCTGGACAAAGCCCTGGACCTGGCCAAAGGCCTGGCCGGAATAGCCGCCGAGGAAAAGGTCAGGCTGGTCGTCTGGCCGAAGAAAACAACCCGTTTCGGAATCTTTTCCGGCCGGCTTGAAGTTGGGGCGCGGCGGCCTTTTTCTTCTGAATGGCCCGCCCTGCTACGAACACTGGAGACCCTCCAAAAAGAGAATCCCTGGGCCGTCATGCCCTTCTGGCTGCCCACCGATTAATCTTTCGCCCGCCGTTTACGAGGGCAATCCGGAACCGCCAATTCTCTCTCGTCAATAGGCGTATGTTTTCGGACAAATCGTTTTGAACTCGCAAAGCCGACACTGGTGATAATCCGGCCGGGCGGAGAAATCCCGGCTCCGGATGCCGTCTTCCGCTTCCTTGATCTTGGCCCAGGCGCGTCGGATTTCCTTTTCGCCTTTGGCGGCATGTCCAACCAGGTCCGATTCCAGGAAATAGAGCTCCGCAGCGGCGAGGGGAGTGTTTTGCGTTTTTGTAAAGGAGAGAGCATAAAGATCCATCTGGAGGCTGTCCGCCGTCCGCTTGTCCGCCTCTTTTTGGTCCTTGACCTGGGTGGCCTTGAAGTCGATGATAACGGCTCCTTCCGGGCGGATATCGACGCGGTCCCAGCGGCCGATGAACCGGATCTTTTCCTCCATCCATTTGAAGCTTTTTTCGAGGTGCGCGGGACGGCTCCCGGCTCGTTCCTCGCGCCGGAAGAATCGCTTCAGGGCTTCCCGTCCGGCCTTTTTTCTCTGGGCCTCATGCTCGCGGCTCAGGAAACCCTCGTTCGTCCACTGTTTCTCGTATTCCCGGAGGAGCGCTCTCTCGGCGACTTTTTCACCGGCCATCCTTCTCAGCAGGTAGGAGTGGATAACGCTGTGAAGCACCCGTCCGAAAACCAGGGCGTGATGTGGAGGAACGGGAATCCGCCAGACGTGCCGGAATTGGTACTTGAGAGGACACGCCAGGTAGTCCTCAACCTGGAAATGGCTCAGCGTGATGATGTCCTTGACCCTGAGCCGGGGCGGAACCCGACCCGCTGCCGGCCCCTCTCCGTAGCGGGCAATCTCTTCCAGAGACGAAGCACGCTGGATCTCCCCGGGAAGCTTGGGGATGTCCAAGGCTTCCAGGACGAAGGGGCTCACTTTCTTGAGGCGTTTGAGCCCGTAATCTCTCGCCCATGTCATGTAGAGATCCTTTTTGGCCCGCGTCATGCCGACATAGAAAAGACGCCGTTCTTCCCGGAGCGAACTCATGTCCAGGGACTCGCTCCCCGCCGATAAATCGGGGTCAGCGGAGAGC
Source organism: Candidatus Aminicenantota bacterium (assembly GCA_016934895.1). GTDB lineage: Bacteria > Acidobacteriota > Aminicenantia > Aminicenantales > UBA8522 > UBA8522. Next base: position 1,454 of record JAFGRZ010000052.1, on the reverse strand, counting down.
CTCTCCTTCAACAACTCGTCCGGGAAGGGGATCTTCTCTTTTCTTTCCCGGCCGGGGAAACGGTCGGCGATCAAACTCACCATGAAGACGATTTCAAATTCGAGGCCTTTGGCCTTGTGAACGGTCATGACGTTCACCGCCTCTTCCTCGAGCTCGGCCTCGGCCGTCGCGGGATTGTCCCCGACATCCTGGAGAAGGTCGAGATGCCGGGCAAAAGATTGGATCGAGTCGTCCTTCGCGATTTCTGAAAAATCCTTGATCTTGTCAAAAAAGAGACGAAGATTCTTGATCTTGAGCTCGGCCTCGAGGCTCTCCGATTCAACGAGCGTTTTGATGGTCCCCGTCTTCTCGAGGAACGCAAAAACCACCTGGCCGGCATTCTTGGTGTCGGAAAGACGGACGAAATGGAGCAGGTCCTCGTCGATTTTCCGGACTTTCTCGAGGTCTTCGCGCGTGACCTCAAGAGCGAGGCTTCCCCGCGCCGTCTCCCGGAAAACCCGGTGGAGAGGAAGATTTCTCCTCTGGGCGAAATTGGACATGACCGTCAGGCTGTAGGGGTCCATGCGATAGGGCTCGGAATGGGCGAGAAAAAAAAGACTGCGGCTGTCTTCAAAATCGGTCACGGCCCTGACGAAAGAGACCAGGGTCTTGACCTCCTCTTGGGCATAGAGCCCCCGGCTTCCGGAAAACCGGAAAGGAACCTGTTTCAGGTTCAACGCCCGTAAAAAAGGGTCGGCATCGGCGTTTCTGCGGACGAGAACGGCGATTTCTCCAAGCTTTGTCCCGGCCGTCCATTTTTGCCCGACCAGCTCGGCCACACGATTCGCCTCGTGGGACAAGGTGTCAAATTGGAGAAGGTGGATGCTCGGCCCTTCTTTTTCCACTGCCGACAGAAGTTTCTTCCGGACCTTGGCCCTCACCTCCAGGCGCTCAGGATTGTTGTGCTGGATCAAGGTGTAAGCGGAGTCCAGGATGGGCTGTGTGGACCGGTAGTTCCGGGTCAATATGACCTGCCGGACTTTGATCCGCCGTTTTCTGTAATAATCGCAAAAATTGAGGATATTGGCCAGGGAGGCCCCCCGAAATCTGAAGATGCTCTGATCATCATCTCCCACAACGGTGAGATTGTGGTGACCCGCGGCCAGCCGCTTCAGCAGCTCAAACTGGATGAAGTTCGTATCCTGGAATTCGTCGACCAGGATATACTTGTATTTCTTTTGGAACTCCGCGAGGACGGAAGGTCTTTTGCGGAACAGTTCGACGGTCAAGCGGACCTGGTCCTCGAAATCGATCTTGCCTTCTTTCTTGAGAGATTCCTCATAGGCTTCATATACCCGGGCCATCTCCAGCTGTTTGCGGGCTTTTTCCTTGTCTGCGGGATCGGTCGATAGACCGGCCAGCCGGCCGGCGTAGCGCAGATAGTCCGCCGGGCCGATATCTTCCTGCTTGAGCTT
>JAFGRZ010000051.1 GCA_016934895.1 Candidatus Aminicenantota bacterium | reverse complement strand
TTTTCTTTGAAGGCGATAGCGGAAATCGGGAACCCGAGCCCGCCGAGGGCTTTGCTCATGGTGACGATGTCGGGAACGGTCCCCGTGTGTTCGAAGGCGAACATCTTCCCCGTCCGGCAGAATCCCGCCTGGATCTCGTCCACGATTAGGAGAATGTCGTGTCGGTCGCAGAGAGCGCGGAGGGCGGGCAGGAATTGGCCGGGAGGAACGATCGTCCCGCCTTCTCCCTGGACGGCCTCGACGATGACGGCCGCCGGCCGGCCCAGGCCCGAATGCGGGTCGGAGAGCTTGTGTTCGAGGTAGCTCACACAGAACATGGCACAGGTCTCGGGGGACTTATGAAAAGCACAGCGGTAACAGTAAGCATAAGGGACGAAGTGCGCCTCGGGGAGGAGGGGAAGAAATTCTTCCTTGAAGGGAAGGCCGCTGGTGAGGGAGAGGGCGCCGCCGGTCATTCCGTGGTAAGATCCTTCAAAGGCGACAAACGGGGTTCTCCCGGTGTTGAACCTGGCCAGCTTGATCGCGCTTTCGACCGCATCGGAGCCGGTCGGCCCGCCGAAGAAAAGGCGGGTCAGGTCCTTCGGCAGAAGACCGAGGAGGGATTCGACAAGACGCTTACGGGGAGCGGTGGGAAAGTCGAGGGAGTGGGTCAATTCGTCGAGCTGGGCGTGGGCCGCCCGGAGAACTTCCGGATTGGCGTGGCCGACGTTGAGCACGCCCGCTCCTCCGAAGAAGTCGATATAGACGTTTCCGTCCATGTCTTCGACCGTCGCTCCGCGCCCCCGCCGCACGGCCATCGGCAAGCCCTTCGGATAAGAGACGGCCGATCCCTCGACGGACGACTGGAAATCCAGAAGCTTCCGGGAGCGCGGGCCGGGGGGCGGCGTTCTAATCAGAGGGGCCCGGGCGAAAGAAAGCCGCGCAAAATCAGCCGGTCGCATATCTTCTCCCGGACAAAAACGTCGGGAAGAACGGCTTTCGCCAAGGATGAATCCCTTTCTTCATCCGCTCCTCCTGCATTCTCAAAACACCGATCCCTGCCCTGAGGCCAAATTTCCAGACCGCCATCAGCGGGAATATCCCCGGATCAAAACTTGAAATTCAACCCGGCCCGGAAGCTGACGCCGGAGATATCGAAGACCGCTTCGCGGGCATTGAAGCCCGCGGCGGGGGGATCGGGGGAGATCTCCAACCGGGAGAATCCCTCTTTTTCCAGATAATAAACGATGCCGCTCGCTTCCGATGTGGAGACCGGACCGCCCAGGTATTCGTACAACTGCTCTTTGCCCTCGAATCCGGAAATTCTGGCATGGCGGCCCTGAACTTCAAGGATAAAGGCCATCCTTGGGTTCATCCGGATCTCCAGGCCGACGGCTCCTTGGACTCCCAGGGTCCCGGCCTCTGCTTTCTGAGTCATGGAGTATCTGTAGGCCGCTTCCGTGATGTTGACACTGAGCCTGTAATCGACCGAATAGTAGGCCGGGCCGGCATTGAAACAGACGGTCAGCAGCCGGTTGAGAGGAAGCGCATAAAACAGGCCCAGGCGGAAAGAGAAAATATCGATCTGCGGAACCACCGTCATGCCGTAAGGCAAGTTTCCAAAACTGAAACGCTGCTCGTTGGTCTTGTTCACCCGGGTCAGACTGCCTCCCAGGCCGATCCCGAGCCGGCCGGCGAGGTAATAGACGATATCCCCCCCGAGCTCGTAGCCCGAGCGCAAAGGGTGTTCATCACTCTTCCCGAGAGTATAGCCGTGATCCACGATGCTTTGAGCCCCCCATTCGTACAGCCCCTGGATACCCTTGTGGAAATCGCCGCCGGATAAAAGGGCATAGCCTCCCCCCAGCCTCACATGGATCCCGGCTCCCTTAAAGACGACGTCTTCCTCATCTTCCTCTTCCTGGGCCGGGAGGCCTGACAGCAACATCCCCAGAAGGAGAAACAGGAAAAACGCCGTTTTGAATCCCGGAATCCGGAGCTTTCCCGCGGCCTCTTGAAAATCGGACATTTCACTTCTCCTTGTTCAGGTATGACGATATCTTCCGGTTCATTTCGTCGTCGAGAAAATGGTCGAACTCGAGATAATAACCGCCGGGGTCCAAGGTCACGAAGGCCCGGACCGGAATGGAGGCGCCGTCGCCGATCTCTTCCTTCATCGTCAGGCCCTGACTCGCCAGCCGGACATACCAGGCATCCACGCTGTCCGTGATCAGGGCGACGGTGACGGCCTTGTCCTCGCTGAAGCGGTGGAGTCCCTGGGCTTCGTCCACGATGCCGATGAACCCGGTCGCCGACGAAGAGTATACCTTGGCGAATCCCTGGTCGACCAGCAATTTCGCTCCGAGCGTCTGCTCATAGAATTCCTGGGCGGCGGGCACATCCCGGTAATAGAGCCAGATCACATTCGCCAAAAGCCCCAGGTTTGCCGGCCTTCCGGAGGAGGCACCTTCCGCCGCGTAAACCGCTTCCCGTCCTTCGAGGACGGCATGGAGCGCCGCGTTTTCGGGATGGTCCAGGAACCGCTCGAATTCCAGGAAATATCCTTCCGGGTCGAAAGCCACGAATCCCCGCGTGGCATGCCGGGTGGCGTCACTGACCGGTCCGTGCATCGAGACCTCGCAGCTCTTCAGGTATTCGTACCAGCCGTCGATCTCCTCTGTGACGAACGACAGGGTGACCGACTTCGGTTCGGGCGCGCGGTGCATGCCCCGGCTCTCGTCGACGAGGCCGAGATAGGAAGTCCGGGTGATCCGGTAGATCACCGCGAAGCCGTAGTCCAAAACCCTCTCGAGACCCAGTATGTCTTCATAAAAGCGCTTGGCGTTCTCCAGGTCCCGGTAATAGAAAAAAACGAGGTTGGCTGAAACCGGAGGATAGCCCGCCCGGACGCTCTCCACCTGTTCCCCCCGGATGAGGACGTCAAACCCCTCGAATTCGTAGCGGTGGAGTCCGCTGTCCTCCGCATATTTCGGCCGGCCGGAGAAGATCATCTCGAACGCCTTGCTCACGCGGGGAAGGACATCCTTGTCCACCCAGGGGTCGTTATGGCCCGGGCAGAGGCGGTCGAACTCATCGAGCCGGCGGAGGAGCTTCCTGTTGGAAGCGATGTAATCCGCCATATTGACGTCGGGAGCGTGGGCATAGAGCGGTCCCGGAAAAAAATGGTCTCCGCTGAAGAGGATACGGTTCCGCCCGTCGAGAAGACAGATCTGGCCGGGGGAATGGCCGGGAGCGGCGATGACCTCGAGCGCGCGGCCGCCG
>JAFGRZ010000276.1 GCA_016934895.1 Candidatus Aminicenantota bacterium | reverse complement strand
TCCATGTTGCTCCTCCTCGTTCTTTCCTAATAAATCACATCAACGCCGTTTTTTCAACGTATTTCCGATTTCGCACCGGCGGTTTTAGTCAGGGCCCGAAAGACGGGGCCGGCCGGCCGTCCAGACGGCTTAGGGTCGCGGAAACCACATGGAGTTATTCCTGATGACCATCACGCCGATTTCCGGATCGTGTCCCCTGATTTCGCATGCCGGAAACCAGGGAATTGTTGGACGGTCAGATGACGTCCCGCTTGAAAAGAGAAATGGCAAACCGTAGAATAGGGGCTGCCGGCTGAGGATCAATCGGCCGGCACCGAGCGGGCATAACTCAGCGGTAGAGTGCCAGCTTCCCAAGCTGGGAGTCGCGGGTTCGAATCCCGTTGCCCGCTCTTTTTATTTCCCCCGAAAATCTTCTCTCCAAAAAAGAAGTCAACAGCGGCGGACGAAGGCCGCGGGGTCGATGTTGAGATCGGAAATAAGGGGTTCGATCTCCCTGAGGAAACGCCGGCCGTCCGCGAAATAGCCGAAGGTCGGCCTCACTTGGGGAGCATGGAGGAGCCAGAAGGATTGGAACCGGCTCATCAGGAGCTCCCGCACGTATTTGGCGGCCATGGAAGCCAAAGCCACGGGAAAGTGACGGCGTTCACTTTCGACCTGCACGAGGACGTGCATTTCCCGAGAGCCGTCGGACACCCGGTAGAGGCTTTGAGCGGAATTTTCTTGAAGAATGCTCACAGCGGCGGGAGAGAGGAGTGACCCGAGGAGGGCCCAGTAGGCCTTTCTTCCCCCCTGACGATCCACTACAACCAGGGGATGATATTCGCCGTATTTTTGCCAGATGTGATGAATATGGCCGGACACGAAGGCCCAGGCGCAAGCGGCTTTGGACCGGGATATTTTGACCATCTGATTGAAACGGTCCTCGAAGACCACCGCCGTATTGATGTCGGCGAGACGGACCGAAGCGTTTTTCATCGCCCGTTGCAGCTTTTCGTTGAGGGAGACAAGCTGCGTATGGGAAAGAAACAAGGGAAGATGCGGTTTCCCATCCGGATCATCGTACCATTCGTTCATGATCGTCGAGGAAAGGGGATCGTAGGCGAGCGCCTCCAGGAGATCATCGAGATTCCTCGGCCCGATCCCGGAGGTCGAAAGGAAAGAAAGAACCCCTCGCTCCAGGCTCCTGAGCGACCAGGCCGGGGAATAAAGGGCCTTCGAATCGTTAATCGCGAGACGGCCTTTCCTGTCGGAAGCTCTCTTGCAGACGGCGGAACTCAATAAACCCCATAAGGAGGGAGGTTCGAGAAAAGGGACCTGTCGTTCCAGGGCGAAAACGCTTCTGGCGACGACCAGAGGGCCGATCAGAGGTCCGTAACCGGCTTCGTCGATCCCGGCGTAAACGAACATTTTCTTGGATGGGCGAAAACGATGCGTCGCGAGCAATCCGACTATAGGTCATCGCGCCCGGCGGTGTCAAACGGACGCTCGGCGATAAAAACGTGTCTCCGCGTTTTTCCTGGTCTCAGGGGGGCGTCTCTCTGCATCGTCCGCCCGGCGCCAGGGCTTTCCTCGTCGAGGCCTTCGCGCTTCGGCCGTCTCGGATCTTGAGATTTCCCTGGAGGGACCGCCTGTCCTATAATACCATCGATGAAACCGCCCCTGAAGCCTTGGAACCTGTCGACCGACCTGACGCCGCGCCCCGGAACCTTCAACATGGCCGTTGATGAGCACCTGTTCAGGCAAACCGGCCGGGATTCGCGGACATTTGTCCGTTTCTACCGCTGGGAGCGGCCCACGGTGTCTCTCGGCTATTCCCAGCGCGTCGACGCCGTCGTGGATGTGGACTCTTGCCGCCGCCACGGGGTCGACATCGTCCGCCGGATCACCGGGGGGAAGCTCGTTCTCCATTGGCGAGAGATCACCTACGCCGTGGCTTCCTCCGACACGGAGATTTTTTCTGACTCGCTTCAGGAATCCTATCGCCGCATTTCGAGCGGCCTCATTCTCGGATTGGAGAAAATGGGATTGCGGGCGAGGCTGGCCGGTCCTCCGCCTTCGTCTTATTCAAAAGGGAACATGCCCTGTTTCGCCTATCCGGCCCGGGACGAGATCGAACTCGACGGACGGAAAATCGTCGGCAGCGCCCAAAAAAGGATCGGAGGAAGGTTCCTCCAACATGGCTCCATCCCTCTCCGGGGTGATGACGGCCTCTTGGACCGTATTTCACTGTGCCGTCAAGCGGCTCCCGGCCTACAGATGATTTCCTTATGCGAAGCGCTGGGGAGGGAGATCGATGCCCAGTGGGCCGTGGAGCGGCTTCGCGATGGCCTGGCCGAATATTTCCAGGTCCGGTTCGAGCCTCTTGTCCTGGGACGAAACGACGAGGACGCCGTGCGGCGGGTTCAAGAGAAGCGCTATGCCGATGAAGCCTGGACCATGGGACGATCCGAAGCCGCCGGTATTGATTTTATTGATTTCGGATGATAGGATGATTCCGGAAACCGAGGCCAATGGACGATGAATGAAATCGAGGAACTCTCCAAGCTGGATGTCCAGAGCCTGCCGCCTCTGCGGCCGATGGTCCTGGACGACCTCCACTCCAAGGCTTTGAAAAACCTCCACTTGGAGTTGGGCACGGGGCCCGTGTTATATCTCCTGTCGCCGTCCTATTCCGTTCTGAGTCCTACGCCGAACGAAACGGTAACCGATTTCATCACCAAAAAAGAAAACCTGCTCGGCTACGTCAAGGAATTCATCATCCAGAACCTGGCCGTCTATTCGGTCCTGCTTGACATCAACAGCTATTTTGTCGAACAGAACAGCTTTCTCGTCATGGCCCGGATGCGGGGGAAGGATTCGGGCGGCCGGCGCTTTGAGATCAAGTTTTATACGAACTCGCCGCAGGAGCTGACGACCCATTACGAAGACAAAATCTATATCGGCCGCGATTTCATCGACCTTTTCAATTTCAAGCGCAAACACTTCGGCGTCAAGGAGATGATCGTCTCGCTCAAGGACCAGAACGAAAAAATGATCGACAGAGCCCAGGAGAAGCTGAAACATCCGCTCGAATACAAGTCCTTCTTTCAGGAGATCAAGGAGCTGGCCGGAGAACTCCACTCGGAGAGCCTGCTCATCCTTCAGTCTTTGCCGCCGCATCTCGACTTCGCCAAGATCGGGAAAAAAGAGCTGATCGATATCAACGCCCAGTACCGGACCATCAACCATTACATCATCGAGCTTCGCGACGAGGTTGAAGAGTTCGAGAATCTCCTCCATTTCCGGAAAGAGAACGATTTCGCCCGTTATGTGACCAAGTACAAGAAGGACGTCACCAACCTGATTTCTTATTTCAACATCAAGATCACGGGCTGTCTGACGCAGAAGATCCACCAGTATAAGAACAGGGAATAGGACCGCCCCCTTTTTTTATCCGTCGCTCTATGAGTTCGGGCCCGGCTCTACGCGGATGTCGCCGTAGGTCGTGAACAGCAGGATGCGGGGAGCGCCGGAAAAGCCCTTCGCCGTCGTCAGCCCGTTGGTCCGCTCGATGGTCAGATCTCCCGGGAGCCGCCAATGAATGTCGCTGCTCCGGGTCTGGGCTTCGAAAGGGAAGCGCGCGTCTCCCGGCCAAAACAGGGTAATGGGCGCGTAGGTGGCTCTGACCTCGAGGGGGCCCGTGATGGCCCGGGGAGTGAGGGTGATGTTTCCGTGTGAGAGAATGATGGTTGTCTTGCCGGAGAAACCCGCCAGTTCGATGTCCTCATAAGTTGAGGAGATGAAGATGTCCTCGCTCCTGATATCCCGCCCGGATACCTCGACGTGCTTTCCGTCCAGGCGGAGATCGCCTCCCAACGCGGTGAGGCGGACGGACGCGTAGGCGTCGATGATCTCGACATCGCCGCTGACCTCCGAGGCTTCGATCGAGGAGTGATGTCCGTCGATCCGGACCGGGCCGACATTGCGGAGCGTCACCTTCTCATAGGAATTCCGGATCTCTGCGGGCCCCGGTAAATTTTCGCCGATGATCTCACAGTGAGGGCCGGTGACGGTGACCGATTGATGTACGCCCCGGACATCCACCAGGCCGTAGGAGTTCTCAATATTCATCTCTCCCTCTACGGACCGGGCCTTGATATCGGCGTGACGGCTCCGGACGGTGCAATTCGACGGAATGCCGGAGATCTCAACGTCCTCATAGCTGTTTTCAACGACGAGGCCGCCTTGGATGTCGGTGACGGTCACTTCTCCGTGGCGGTTGGCGATCGACGTCTCTCCCACGCGGTCCGCTCGCACGGGGCCGTAGGAATTGGTCACTTCGAGAGGCATTCCGGCGGGAACCGTGATCCGGAAGTCGGTGTTGAAATTCCGCCTCCTGAAATCCTTTCGGTTGGTGGCGACGGTGACGGCGGATTCGCCCCTGGTGACGACGGGATGAAGCCTGTCGGCGATCTCCCGCGCCTTTTCCTCGTTCTGCCGGCGGATCCTCTTCACGAAGGTGAAACGGATCCTGTCGGTGTCGGTCCCCTGAACGTCGACCTTGCCGTGGGCGTTGAGGACCCGGAGCGCCTCCGGGAAGGGCGGCTCGATCACCTGGGTTTCCTCGTAGGTAAACTCATTGAAGTCGAAGGCGAAGACATCGTCCCAGGTGAAGTCGATCTTTCCGGACTGGACGTGGTAGGCGAAAACGCCGGCGGCGATGATGAAGATGAGAAGAATGATCTCCTTGGCTTTCATCGTCAGTCCTGTTCGGATTTCGGGACCACTGTCGCTTCCTTCCTTTCCTTGATCCCGAAATAGAGCTTCCAGGCTCCCCAGGCGATCAGGATCAGGGGCCAAAGCCGGAAGAGATTTTCCCAGGCGTCTATTCCGAAATTTTCCAGGATGAAGATGAGCCCGATGACGATGAGGATGATCCCCCACGCCAGTGCGCCGCGTTGTTTCTTAGCCATTGGAACCTCCCTGCGCCGTCAGTCTTTCTTCGAGAGATAGTCGAAGATGAGCTTGGCGCCGATAACGATGACCACCAGGGGCCAGAAATCCCAGATGGTCTTGTAGCTGATGACCTCGATGTTGCCGAGAAGCAGGATTCCGCCCAGGACGATCAGCAAAACGCCCCAGAAAATCGAACCCGCGGTCACGGCTTCGGTGGAGATGGTCGTTTCCTCTTCCTCGACCTCCCCTCCGAGCGCGGCCCTCCGGTTGATCTTGTTGGCCACGTTGACGGAGTCGATGATCTGAAAGATATAGAATGCCCCGATGAGTATGCCGGCGAACGGCTGGGCGTCGCCGTGCTGTTGCATCGTTACCAGACCCGCGAAAACGACCAGGTAAATCAACGCTTTAACGAGCTCTCCGTTGTAGAAAGGGCCGACTCCGAAGGGGAAAAAGAAGGACAGCAGGAACGCCAGGACGGGAGATTTGCGGGGCTTGGGTAGAACGACCTTTTCTTGAATGATGACTTTTTCTTCCATAATGTTACCTCCTACTGGTTATAAGGGTCGTCCTCGCTTCCGCCGAACACCTTCCAGTCTTTGACGGAAACAAGGATATTGTTGGCGGTGTCGCCCAG
>JAFGRZ010000275.1 GCA_016934895.1 Candidatus Aminicenantota bacterium | reverse complement strand
TCCTCATTCAACCTTTGCTCACGTTCCACGGGAGAGAGTGTCCTTTCCAGATCGTCGGCGCGGATCTCGGGCATCCTGGCTTCGGCCTCTTCCTTGCGGAGAAAAGTCTCCGGTTTCGCCGCCTCGTTCTTCCGCACGGCCGGACGGTATATCCGGAGGTTGTCGCCGCTGACCCTGCCGGGTTCGGGCCGTTGGCCCTCTTCGATTTCGTAGCGGTTGATCCGGCTTCGGGTCAACTGAGAGACATGGTCTACGTCCACTCCATGGTTGAGCAGCCGGCGGTTGCGCACGGTGAGGTTGGCTTTATGAACGGTTTGCCGGACGATGGTTCGGTTTCTCTCGTAGGGAAGGACATAGCGGCTGAAGTTATCGTGCTGGAAATAGCGCCCTTCGATAAAAACCCAGTAATGATCCGGGAAGTCGTAAGGCAGAGTGCCGATGCCCATGCCGGCCACGAACTCGACGTCGGGCGGCAGCGGCGCCCAGCCGATGTACACGTTTCCCCAGCGCCAGGTCACCCAGGCGGGTGCCCAGATCGTTCCCGGGACCCAGAACCAGCCCAGGTGTCTATCCCAGCCCCAGCGGCCGTAGTGAAAGGGGAGCCAGCCCCACTTATGATAGGAAATCCAGGTCCAGCCGGAGTTGGTCCAGGCCCAGCGGCCGTGAGTATAGGGCCGCCAGTGGTGGACAGTCTGTCGGGGGATCCAGACATACCCATAGGGCGCATATTGGATCCATCTTCCATGTGGAGAAAGGTGCTCGTAAAAGTACCCATGATCGATGTCAGAGGGGGAGTCGTAATAGTCCCCTTCATAGGGCCTTTCGCGTGTGGGCTCCGGATACGACTCATCGTCAACGGGCACATAAACGATGCAGCTTGAAAGAAACAATAGTCCGAGAATGACCACCCAAACATTCTTTTTCATGGCCTTTTTCCTCCACCCCAGATTAAGCAAGCAATGTGCCAATCTCATTTTCCCTGTTGTCGTCAAGGGATTGAACCTTCTCAACGCCTATTATGTCCCAAAAAAAGGACAGGTGCAACTTTGATAATCCTGCGATTTTTCCGGCTTTTCGGTTTGAAGTGATCCTCGGGCCTTCATGAGCGAGGGTGAGACGTTCAGTGTTTTCCCGGAACAGAAATTATTTCAGCCGCTTAAAGACCCGTTTGACACGGCGGATCGCCCAGTCAAGATCTTTTTGTTTGATGATCAGGGGCGGCGCGAAGCGGATCACGTTGTCATGGGTCTCCTTGCAAAGAAGTCCTTCTTTCTTGAGCTCTTCGCAAAAGCGGCGGGCCCCTCCGGCTTCGGGTTTGAGTTCAATGCCGATGAGCAGTCCGAGGCCGCGGACTTCCTTGATGTGACGGCTTTTGATCTTCTTGAGCTTCTCCATGAAGTAACATCCCTGGTCTCTGGCGTTGTCGATGAGCCGTTCTTCCAGAGTGACTCGGAGAGCCGCCCTGGCCACGGCGCAGGCCAAAGGATTGCCGCCGAAGGTGGAGCCATGTTCGCCCGGCTTGACGACGCCCATGATATCGCGGGAGGCCAGCGTGGCGGAGATGGGATAGCAGCCTCCCCCCAAAGATTTGCCGATGACGACCATATCCGGCCGCACCTCCTCGTGTTCGCATGCGAAAATCTTCCCGGTGCGGCCCAATCCCGTCTGGATCTCATCGGCGATGAAAAGCACGTTGTTTTCCGCGCAGATCTCTCTCGCCGCCTTGAGATAGCCCGGAGGAGGAATGAGGATCCCCGCTTCCGCTTGGATCGGCTCGACCATGAAGGCGGCGGTGTTTGGAGTGATCGCCTGCCGCAGGGCTTCACTGTCGCCAAAAGGGACGATTACAAAACCGGGAGTGAAGGGACCGAAATCGTTCCGGTAGAGCGGTTCGGTCGAAAAACTGATGATGGTCACGGTGCGGCCGTGGAAATTGTTGGTGCAGGCGATGATCTCTGCCTTGTCCTGGGGAACTCCTTTCTTCTGATAGGCCCATTTGCGGGCCACCTTGATCGACGTTTCAATCGACTCGGCGCCCGAGTTCATCGGCAAGACCATCTCATACCCGGTCAAATCGCAGAGTTCCTTGGCCAGGAGAGGCCACTGGTCGTTGCGAAAGGCGCGCGAGGTCAAGGTCAGGCGCTTGGCCTGCATCTGGACGGTCTTGACGATCCGGGGATGGCAGTGTCCCTGGTTGACGGCGGAATAGCCGCTCAGAAAGTCAAGATACTTGTTGCCTTCGACGTCCCAGGCCCAGATGCCCTTGCCCCTCGTGAGGACGGCGTCGAGAGGATGATAGTTTTGAGCCCCATACAGGTCTTCCAGGTAGATGAGATCTCGAGTGTCCACGGTTTGCTCCTTTCGGTTCGACAACGGCCTCCGGCCGTCCGAAACCATTTCATCTCAATTGGCGGAGAGGGTGGGATTCGAACCCACGGTACGCTTTGCAACGCACACACGCTTTCCAAGCGTGCTCCTTAAGCCACTCGGACACCTCTCCGCTCCGAAAAAGTGGCTTGTGAAGCGCTCAGGAAGTATCCAAATTATCAGAAATGGCGAACCAGGTCAATTTCGCATCTCTATTCTTAGCGGAAACCTTCCTTCGAGCGGATCAGGGGGAAGAGGTGAAGGTGTGGATGATGTCCTTGAGGAGGGCGGCGGCCGCGCCGCGCGGGTCGGACCGGCCGCCGGTGACCGTGACGGAACCCATGGTGTCGGTCCGAAAAGTGATCCCTTTGTTCGTGCCGTCGACATTAAAGAGCGGATGACCGGATCCGAGGGCGACCGGTGCCACCCGGGCTCTCCAATCCGCTCCGGCGCGATCGATTCGACCGATCAGCTTGAACGCCT
>JAFGRZ010000274.1 GCA_016934895.1 Candidatus Aminicenantota bacterium | reverse complement strand
AAGCTGGGGTCTCCTCTCTTCAAGGTGAGAAGCAGCCTCCGGGAGCTCGTCGAGGCCGGCCTGATCGAAGCCCAAGGCGACAAGTATCTGGCCACTGAGGAAGGAAAAAAGAAGACGGCCTAAGCCTCAAGACCGTTCGTTTTTCTTTGAGGAGAGCTCCGGTCCGGCCGAGTGGCCGGATGCCCCCGGCCGGACACCGGTGTTCACTCTCTCATGAATCATCATCTTTCCCTGACGATTCATAGAATGGTGAGCGAGTGTTTCCTTCTCCCTTAATCCCTTCCTTGCCGCCAGGGGGATTTTTATTGGATATTAAGTGAATCAATCCGTCCACTTTGAGTTTTTCAATGACAAAAATCAGGCTGACTCTTGACAAAAAAGAGAACCAGCGTTATATTATTAATGAAAATGATTATCATTATCTATAAGAGGTGGTGATTTGCCGGGACGTCATCATTGGCAGCATCGTTTTCGGGAAAACGTCTCTCGCTGGACTTTGCCCCGTGAGATTATCCTCGACCTCCTGAGCCGGTCTTCCCGGCACATGAGCGCGAAGGAAATCTATGGGGCTTTGTATGCCCTGTATCCAGGTCTTGGATTGACGACCGTTTATCGAACACTGGAACTGCTCCACCGGTTGGGGTTCGTGCAGAAAGTCACTTCGGGCGATGGACCGGGACGCTATGAGCTCAGGGGAGAGGGAGAGAAAGACCATCACCACCATCTGATCTGCACCAAGTGTGGAAGGATTATCGACTATCGTGATTTTGTCCAGGAGGAACTGGATCTGATCAAAAAAACGGAGGAGACTCTGGCGAAAAAGCATAATTTTCTGATCCAGGATCATAACATCGAATTCCTGGGTTTATGCGAGAAATGCCGCTGAGTCGTCTGGTTAAATAGACTGAGGAGGTCAATATCATGCCAGCAGGTGATCGAACAGGTCCCTGGGGAATGGGACCAAGAACAGGACGGGGCTTCGGCTATTGTTCCGGGTTTCAAGCCCCCGGTTTCATGTCTCCCGGGGCGGGTTTGGGCTTTGGCCGGGGTTTCGGTTTTGGAAGAGGTTTCGGCAGGGGAATGGGCCTTGGCCGCGGGCGTGGATTCCGCCGGCCCTGGTTTGGTGGAGCTTATGGCTATCCCTATCCGGCGATGACTCCTTATTGGAATCCCTATTATGGAGGAATGCCCTATTCGTCATACCCCCCGTTCTTTGGCCAGGCTTATGGTCAGCCATATCCCGGCCAGGGCACTTCTCCGGCGCCGGACGAACAGGACTAAAATTTTCTGCGTGAGCGGAAAAGGAGGTGATGGATATGCCGTATCGAATGGGCCGCGGTGGTTGGTTTGGCTGGCCGCCCTTTGGTCATTGGCCGGGGTGGCATCCTGGATTCCCGGCTCCCTATTGGTCTCCCTTTGGCCGGCCGAGCCGGGAAGAGGAGGAGGCGATGCTGACTGAACAGGCCGAGTTCCTCGAGGAAGAACTGGAGAAAATCCAACGAAGATTAAAGGAATTGCGAAAGTCCAAGAAGGAGAAAAAGGATGCAGAATAGGCATCGACGAATGTATGAGCTGACCGGTCTTCCCGGCTGGATGCGGTTCGGCTATTCCCCGGGCTGGATGGGGCGGAGCCCCGCGGGACTCGGCCCATGTGCGCAATACCTGATGTCCGGCAGATGGCCGAATCCCCAGATGGAGTCGGCCTGGCAGCAGGGGCAGGTGCCCATGTCGCCGGCTCCGGGCTTCCCGATGCCCGGTTTCGCCAGCCCGTTTGACCCTTGGGGAGCGTCCGCGGTGACACCGGAGCAAGAAGTCCAATTTCTCAAGGCGGAGGCCCAGCAGATCCGGGTTGAGCTCGAAGCGATCGAAAAAAGGATCCAGGAGCTTGAAAAGGAAGACAAATGAGAATCGCCGTTACCGCATCATCGGCCGATCTCGCGGGCCCCGTTGACCCGAGATTCGGCCGGTGTCCGTTCTATCTGATCGTCGATCCGGCGACCATGGAATTTGAGGTCGTGGAAAACCCTCATGTCGGGGCTTCCGGCGGGGCGGGGATTCAGGCGGCCCAGCTCGTGGCTCAAAAGAACGTCGAGGCCGTCTTGACGGGAAGCTGCGGCCCGAACGCCTACGCGACGCTGAACGCGGCCGGCGTGAAGGTCATTGTCGGCGTCACCGGGACCGTTTCCGAAGCCGTTCGAAAATATACTTCCGGCGGGGAATTTCAGGAAGCCGGCGGGCCGGACGTCCCCCCCCATTACGGTGTGGGGCAGGGAGGCGGCGCCGGCCGGGGAAGAGGTCTGCGCATGGGAGGAGGCCAGGGGAGAAGATCCGCCGGGACGTTTTTTCCGCCGAATTATCCCGGTCAGAGCCCCGGGCCGGCAGCGGAGTCGCCGGAGCAAGAGCTGGAGACGCTCAAGAAACAGGCGGAGGATCTTCACCGGCACATGGATCGCGTCTCCGAGAGGATCGCCGCGCTGGAGAAGCAGAAGAAGAAATAGTCCGTATCTTCCTGAGGCGAGGCAAACCATAGGAATAGACGGATGCAGAGGAGCTGGAGATGAAGATTGCGATTTCAACAGACAGCGGATTCGTTTCCGCTCATTTCGGACGTTGTCCGACCTATACGATTGTCGATATCCAGGAGGGACGGGTTATATTCCGTGAGGAAATCCCGAATCCCGGGCATGAACCCGGTTTTCTCCCCCGGTATCTTTCAGATAGGGGCGTCGAAGCCATCATCGCCGGGGGAATGGGCCCGCGCGCCCAGGGCCTTTTCGCAGAAAAGAGCATCCAAGCCATCATCGGCGTCCAGGGCCCGGTCGATGAGGTGATCGAAAAATTCATCCGGCAGGAGCTCGAAGCCGGACAAGATTTGTGCGACCCTGGTCATCAACATGAAGGGACCTGGGGTCACGAGGAGTCTCCGGGAGAGATCGAAGCGGGGAAGCCTATAGAAGGAACAATCTGTGTGAGCGCCCAAGGTCCGGACCTGGATGCCGAGGTCGATCCCAATTTCGGCCGCGCGGCCTATTTTCTGATCGTCGATCCGGCGACTCTGGAATTCAAATCTTTCGAAAATCCTCATGCCGAGGCCGGGCACGGCGCGGGCATCCAATCCGCCCAATTCGTCGCCGGCCTGGGAGTGTCTGCCGTCTTGACCGGACAGGTCGGACCGAACGCCCGGCAGGTCCTCGACTCCGCCGGAATCAGGGTCTTGGCCGTGGAAAGATGCCGTGTCCGCGCGGCCATTGCTGAGTTGATCGGGAAGTAGACCATGGCCGTCAAAGAGGAAGACGCTAAAATCGCGAAAACCCTGGCCCGGATTAAAAACAGGATTTTGGTCTTCAGCGGGAAGGGAGGCGTCGGCAAAAGCACGGTCGCCGCGAACCTGGCCCTGGCCCTTTCCATGAGAAATAAGAAGGTCGGCCTTCTGGATGTGGATATTCACGGCCCCAACCTGGCCAAGATGCTCGGTGTCGAGGACAAGAAACTGGAAGTCTCCTCCGATGCCATCAAAGCCGTCCAAATCAACGACAACTTGAAACTCGTTTCCATGTCATTCCTGATCCAAGACCCGGACATGCCGGTGATCTGGCGGGGCCCCATGAAGATGAAAGTCATACAGCAATTTCTGGGCGACGTCGATTGGGGCGACCTGGACTGGCTGATCATCGATTCGCCCCCCGGCACCGGGGACGAGCCGCTGTCGGTGGCCCAGTTGATCCCGGCGACGGGTGCGATCATCGTCACGACCCCCCAGGACGTTTCCGTCCTGGATTCGCGGAAGGCCGTCGTCTT
>JAFGRZ010000007.1 GCA_016934895.1 Candidatus Aminicenantota bacterium | reverse complement strand
TCGACGACCAAATACTGGGTGAGAACCCACGGGCTCAGAATTCAGGTGCTCCGCCAGCACTTCCGCTTCTTTCTCGACGAGAAGCCCATCCGCTGGAACGATGACGTCTGGATCTGGTGGCACAGTGACGACGGCTTCATGCTCGACCGCTTCCGCGCCCGGGACGAACACCTCATCTCCCAGCCGCCCCGGAACGTGGGCGAATCCGAAGACGAAAGCTCCTCTTAAGGAATGATGAGATGAGAGCCAAGCGGCACTGGAAGATTCAGGAAGTCCTGCTCTCACTTCCTTCTCTTTTTTGGCTCTCATTGTTTTTCGTCATCCCCACGCTGCTTGTCTTCGCCGTCGCCTTGAGGCCGGCCAATCCTTACGGAGGGATCGCTCCCGGCTGGACCTGGGCCAACATCCGTTCCCTGGCCAGCCCGAACTATCTGGCCGTCGCCTGGCGGACGGTCTGGATCAGCGTCCTGTCCACGGCCGTCTGCGTCGTGCTGGCCGTTCCCATCAGCTACTATCTGGCCCGGGTGTCCGCAAAATGGAAAAACGTCTTCCTTATGCTCATCATCGTCCCCTTCTGGACGAATTTCCTGATCCGGGTCTTCGCCTGGAAAGTCCTTCTTCACCCCGAGGGGGCGATCAAAAAGATCCTCGCTTTTTCGGGCCTCGTCAGCCCCCAGACGTCGCTTCTCTATAACGCCGGGGCCGTTGTCCTGATCACCGTGTACACGTTCCTGCCGTTCACCATCCTGCCTCTTTATGCCGCCGCCGAAAAGTTCGATTTCCAGCTCCTGGAAGCGGCCCGGGACCTGGGGGCCAAACGTCTCCAGGCCTTTTTCAAGATCTTTATTCCCGGAATCCGCAGGGGCTTGATCACCGCCGTGCTTTTCGTTTTCATCCCGGCGCTCGGTTCTTACGTCATCCCCGACATCGTCGGCGGCCCGGACGGCGAGATGCTCGGGAACAAAATTGCCCAGCGGGTCTTTGTCGACCGCAACCTTCCTCAGGCCGCCGCCCTCTCCGTTGTCCTCATCCTATCGGTCCTGGCCCCCCTGGCGGCTATCCTGGTCCTGCAACGGCGGCGGGATAAGCCCGCGTCCCTTCTTGAGGTGAGATGATGAGGCGCAGCCGCTGGCCGTTCGTTGTGACCATGGCCGTCCTCCTGTTTCTTTACCTGCCGATCATCATTTTGATCGTCAACTCCTTCAATGCCTCGCGCTTCGAAACCGGCTGGCAGGGGTTCTCCCTGATCTGGTACGAGCGCCTCTTTCAAGAGCCGGAGATCTGGCGCGCCGCCAAAAACTCCCTGGTTATCGCCGCCTCGGCCACGGCCTTATCCCTGATCATCGGAACGACCGCCGCCGTCGCCCTGCACCGCTTCGCCCGGAGCCGGCTGCAGGGTGTTCATTTTGGGCTCGTTTACATGCCTCTCGTCGTCCCGGAGATCCTGATGGGGATCAGCCTGCTCATGGTCTTCGTAGCCGTCGGCATCCAGCTGGGCCTGTTCACTATTTTCCTGGCCCACGTGACTTTCTGCACCAGTTTTGTGGCCATGACCGTCCTGGCCCGGCTTCAGGACTTCGATCCCTCCGTTATCGAGGCCGCCCGGGATCTGGGCGCCGGCTGGGGGACGACCATCCGGAGAATCCTCCTTCCGCTGCTCCTTCCCGGGCTCGTCGCCGGGGGACTGCTGGCCTTCACCCTCTCGATCGACGATTTCGTGATCACCTTTTTTGTCGCCGGGCCGGGCTCGACGACCCTCCCCATTCGGGTTTACAGCATGATCAAGTTCGGGTCCCCGCCGCTGATCAATGCGCTGTCGACGATCCTCCTCGTCATCACCTTCGCGGCCGTCGCGATCAGCCAGAGAGTCTCCCGTTCGCGAAGCTAAGGAGATGAAATGAAAAGCGCGAAAAGGCACAACCTCCAAAATGCCCTGGTCGGCGTGATGAGCTTCGCCTTGGCGATCTTCGTTCTCCTCTCCGGCTGCGGCGAGTCGCCGCGCGTCCTGCATGTCTATACCTGGGCCGACTACTTCAAACCGGCGCTCGTCGCCCGCTTCGAAAGAGAGTATGACTGCCGCATCGTCTTCGATACTTTCGATTCCAACGAGACGATGTACGCAAAAATCAATGCCGGAGCCGGCGGTTATGACCTGCTGACTCCGACGAGCTACATGGCCGGCTTGATGCATTCGCAGGACATGCTTCTCAAGCTCGACCATGCCCTTCTTCCCAACCGGATTCATATCGATCCGGAATACCTGGACTCGGCGATCGACAAGGCCATGGACTATTCCGTCCCCTACATGGTCGTCAACACGGTCATCGCCTGGCTCAAGAGCCGAGTCGAGGATTTCGAGCCGTCCTGGTCGGTTTTCGACCGGTCCGATTTGAAAGGCCGGATGACCATGCTCAACGACATGCGGGAAACGATCGGCGCCGGGCTCAAGTTCCTGGGTCACAGCATCAACACGAAGGACCCGGCCGAGCTTGAAGCGGCCAAAGGCGTCGTCATCCGCTGGAAACAAAACATCGCCAAGTACGAAAACGAGCAGTATAAGACCGGCGTCGCCTCGGGAGAGTTCCTGGTTGTCCACGGCTACAGCGGAGATATCCTCCAAGTCCAGAAAGAGAACCCGGACGTCCGCTTGGCCGTCCCCCGCGAGGGCACGGTCATCTCCGTGGATGATCTCGTCATTCCGCGCGGCGCCGGCGAGGTGCGGCTGGCTCATGCCTTCATCGACTTCCTGCATGATCCGGCGGTGGCCGCCGAGAACACAGCCTTCCTGATGTATCTTTGCCCCAACACGGATGCTTACCCCCTGCTCCCGGAGGCCCTGCGGACAAACCCGGCCGTGTTTCTGGAACCCGGTATCAGGGCCAGAAGCGAGATGATCGCCGATCTCGGAGAAGCCCACGCCCTTTACATCAAGGCCTGGGACGAGATCAAGGCCGCGAAATAGGAGCGCCGTCGGTCTTTTACTGATTCTCCGCGGCGAGGGATTCATCGTAGGGGGCGCTTCGCGAAGGGCAGGTCTCACGGGGACAGAGACGGCAGGCCGTGAAACCCTCCTCGGAAGGGAAAAGAATCCCCGAAACGGATTTCCTGGGGAGTATGAGGAAACGGTCGGTCAAAGCCAAGCCGATCACTTTTTCCTTTCCGCCGAAGAGCGAAAACAGGGGACGCTGCTCGGTGAGGGGCCAATCCTCAAGAGAGCCGGGGCTTAAGTTGGAAAGCCCGGGAAATCCCCAGCGTTCCCCGAGCCACCCGCTCAACCAGGCGACGCCCCGCTCGAGGACGATGTTGGCGATCTCCTCAAGATAGTATTGCTTGAGCAGGTCACCGATGGAAGCCGCCGTCTTTTCGAGCTCCGGGCCGATCGTCATGATGTAAGGAAAAACCTTCTGGGCACGGCCCAGGTTCCGCCGAAGCACCCGGCTCCGCAAGACGACGCCTCCCACCTCGACGCTCTCCGCATTTTTCGTTCCGACATAGGAAATCTCGTACACGGCCCGCAAGTGGATTTTGGATTCGGCCAACTCGATGACGTCCTGCAGTTGAGCGGAACCGGGGCGGCCGGCGCGGAGGCGCAGGCGGCGCGCGATTTCGCCGGCTTCGAGGCTCACCGGAAGGCGGTCAATCAATTCCATGACGTTGAGATGCCCAAGGGTTTGACCCGCTCAGAATAGTCCCCGCCGAAGGACAAAGTCAACACGACTTTGGCTCTGTGACGAAAAGCGAAGCCAGCCTGCGGAATCAGTCCAGGGCGAGGCGCTGCCGGCCCAGGCTCATGGGATCGTCGCCGGGATCGAGCGGGTGGATGCGGAAGCGGTAGCTATAGTCCTTCGGAAAAAGCGTGTACGGGGGATACGGCCGGGCGCCCCAGGAATCCTCGCCTCCGACTCCAGTCTGCTTGTAGTCGATGTTAAGCTCAACGAAATCGCGCTCGACAAGATCGGTCGGATGCATCGTTCCGCGGCTCTGCTGCGTCAGGTCCTCGATGGCATAGCGGAGGGACGAAAAGCTGACGAGGTCCATCCCGAAGAAAGCCAGCCCTCTTCCCTCTTCGTCACGCACCGCCACCCAGCGCACGTCCGTCTTGTACCCGTTCTCCTGGGGGCTCACGTACGGGAAAAACTGCCCGCGGGCGGTACTTTTGTAATGACCGATGAAGGCGCTCGCCGCCCGGTCCCAGTAATTTTCGTGCGGCCCTCTTCCGTACCATTCGACCCGTTCGAATGCGTCGGGCACCCGCAGCCGCATCCCGAAGCGGGGAAGCTCCGGCAGGCCTTCCTTCCCGATTTGGATTTGGTTCTCGATGATGATGTCGCCGCCTCCCAAAACTGTGTAGCTCGTCCGGTGTTTCGATCCGACGTCCGGCAGGTTGAACGATGCCACAAGCCGTACGGCGGCGTCGCCCGCCGGCTCCACGGTGAATCTTTCGAGGATCCGGTTGGCGCTTGCTTCGCGCCACACGGCGCATCGTTTTTCCATCCCGTTCCCGAAATCATTGTCCGTGGGCGCGCGCCAGAAATTGGGCTCGGGCCCCTTCGCCAGAAAATCGCTTCCCTTATATCGATAGGAATTCAGGATCCCGGCCGACTTATCAAAGCGCACTTCGAAATCCGGCCCGGACAGGATGACTTCTTTTTCGGATTCGGTTTTTCGGAGAGGCGGCCGGCCTCCAAAATCAACGGGGGGGGCCGCGACGTCAAAAGGCAGTTTGAACTGCTCGGCGGCGATCTCGTGGCTTTTTTCCGCCCAGGGAAGATCCGCCCTCAGCCGGACGCTGAAACGGAGCCAGTATTCCGCCCCGGGCACGGCCTGCGGCTTCCGGAAAGGCACGGTCACGATCCGCGTTTGCCGCGGCCCGATATCCAGCCGTCCCAGGTCGCCCGATCCGATCTCGGTTCCGTCTTCGGCGAAAGACCAGAGCACTTCAAATTCGAAAAGACCGGTGAAGAAGAATTTATTGATGATCTCCACTTTGCCCGCCTCCAGGTCGATGGGCTTGAAGCCGACGTTCTGGTAGACCTTTTTGGCCTCGACCGTCTTCGGCGTGACGGCCCGGTCGGGGAGAACCAGGCCGTTGCAGCAGAAATTGCGGTCGGTCGGCGAGTCCCCGAAATCCCCGCCGTAGCCGAAATAGGTCCGGCCGTCCGCCGTTGTCTTGGAGATCCCCTGGTCCGCCCAATCCCAGACGAATCCTCCCTGGAGCTCCGGGTATCGTTCGATGGCATCCCAGTAATCCTCGAAGTTGCCGCAGGAATTGCCCATAGCGTGCTCGTACTCGCACATGATCAGGGGGCGTTCCGGCTTTTGCTCGGCGTAGGCGACGATCTGGTCGACG
The DNA here is from genome assembly GCA_016934895.1 of Candidatus Aminicenantota bacterium. GTDB lineage: Bacteria > Acidobacteriota > Aminicenantia > Aminicenantales > UBA8522 > UBA8522. Next base: position 1,400 of record JAFGRZ010000007.1, on the reverse strand, counting down.
CTGGGATACATCGGACAGTAGATGTCCGTATGCGGCCGGAGCCCGGCCCGCTCATAGTGGACGGGACGAGAGGGGTCGCGCCGGTGGATCCATTCGCTTGCGTCCTCGAAGTTCGTGCCGTCGCCGGCTTCGTTCCCGAGCGACCAGATGATAACCGAAGGGTGGTTCTTGTCCCGCTCGACCATCCGGACGATCCGATCGAGATGGGCCTTGTTCCATTCCGGACGGTTGGCCAGGGTGACTTCGGGCTTGTAGCCCATCCCGTGCGACTCGATGTCGGCCTCGTCGATGAGATAGATGCCGAAAAGGTCGCACAGTTCGTACCATTGCGGGTCGTCCGGGTAATGGCAGGTCCGGACCGCGTTGATGTTGTTCCGTTTCATCAGCAGGAGGTCCTCGATCATGGACCGGCGGCTCACATAATGGCCGGTGACGGGATCGTGTTCGTGGCGGTTGACGCCTTTGATGAGGATGGGTTCGCCGTTGAGGAGAAGCTGCCCCCCTTTGATCTCGACCTTGCGGAAGCCGAACCGGGCGCTTTCGATCTCGACGACATCGCCCCGCGAATTCCGCAACGTCATGACCACGGTGTAGAGGTTTGGCTTCTCGGCCGACCATTTGAGTGGGGCGGCAAGTTCGGCTTTGAGCAGCAAAAGGCTCTCGGCGCCGGGCGCGATATAAACGCTCGAGCCTTTGGCAACGGCGTCCCCCTTGACCGGACGGCCCTCGGGATCAAAAAGGCCGACCTCGAGGGAATGATCGCGGGCGGCCTCAGCCCCGAAGTTCCGGATCCAGGCCTTGACCCGGAAGACGGCATCCCGGCAATCGCCGTCCAGATCTCCCTTGAGTTCGAAATCGCGGATATGGACGGGCGGGGTGGAATACAGGTAGACATTGCGATAGATCCCGCTCAAACGCCAGAAGTCCTGACACTCGAGGTAGGAGCCGTCCGAGAAACGATAGACCTCGACGGCGAGGATATTCCGGCCCGGCTTGAGGTGCCGGGTGATGTTGAACTCCGCGGGCGTCCGGCTGTCCTGGCTGTAGCCGGCCGGCCAGCCGTTCACCCAGACATAGAAGGCCGAGTCCACGCCGTCGAAATGGAGAAAAACCTGGCGTCCCGACCAGCCTGAAGGGACGGCAAATTCGGTGCGGTAAGAGCCAACGGGATTGCCGTCGTGGGGTATGCGGGGGGGATCAGCCGGGAAGGGATAGTCCGAGTTCATATAAATCGGAACGCCGTATCCCTGGAGCTGCCAGTTGCCGGGGACGGAGATCTCTTTCCAGGCGGAAACATCGGCTTCAGGTCTGAAAAAATCACGCGGCCGGTCGGACGGACGGGAAACCCAATGGAATTTCCACTGTCCATTGAGCAGCTGGATGAACTCGGATGCGAACCG
>JAFGRZ010000273.1 GCA_016934895.1 Candidatus Aminicenantota bacterium | reverse complement strand
GATGGGCTAGAGCTTCTTCAGCACCGTGCGGTGCCGGCGCTGGGACTTGGGAAGCTTCCGGGATGGCCCCTTCTTCTTCGTGCTTTTCCGGGAACGCTCGTCGGACTCGCTACCGTCCGCCGGGCCTTTGAGTTCCGTATACTGAGCAAGATCCAGTCGGGCTTCGAATTCCGGGGAAGCGATGACCTCGCACCCTTCCCGGGCGCAGGAAAATCCCAGGTCCCGGTCGGAGGTGACAACAACGGCTTTATCCTTATGGCGGGCGGCAAGCCGCTTTATCACCTCATCCGCCTTCTCACCCCGCCGGGAGAAGACAACCTCTATCCCTCCCACCCGGTCCCGCTCTTCCCCGAGGTGGCCCTCCTGCCAGCCGTCGAATACCACGATCATCCCGTGACGCTTGAGGCGTTTGTAGGCCGCCAGTTTCCTGAGCAGCACCACTCTCCCCTTTTCCAGGTCCTGTCGGTCGTGTCTCCGCAGTTCCGGGGATTGGCGAATGAGGTTGTAGCCGTCGATGATGAGATGAAACGTCATTTCCAGCCTAGAGGCGATAGTGTTTCCGACAGTACCAATAGCAGACCAGGGCCGACCCGAAAATGCCGACACTGATGACCTGGGGGTGCGAAAGGGTATGGTTCCAAAACCAGAACTTGGGATCGCCCCGGAGAAACTCCACGGAGAACCGAAACACCGAATGGAACAGCAGGTAGAGGCAGGCAAGCTGCCCGGAAAAGGACCGGTGCTTTCGAAGGCCCACCAGGACGAAAAAGATGATAAAGCATCCCAGGGAAGAATAGAGTTGAGTTGGGTGAAGGGCGATGCCCAGGGGCGCAAGGCTTCGGGGATGGGTAAAGGTAACCGCCCAGGGAACCTCGGTGGGAATCCCGTAACAGCAGCCGGCAAAAAAGCAGCCGATCCTCCCCAGCGCCTGGCCGATCGCCAGCGACGGGGCCACTACATCAAACACGCTCCAGAACGATAGATCGTATCGCTTGATGAAAAACCAGGCCACCGGAATGGCGCCGAGCAAGCCGCCGTGAAAGACCAGCCCTCCCTCCCACAGCTTGAAGACCGCCAGGGGGTTGCCCCGATAAGAAGAGACGTTCTGAATCACATACAAAATCCGGGCTCCGATAATAGCCGCCAGGATGATGTAGAAAAACATGTCCAGCAGGAGTTGGGAATTGAGGCCTTCCCGCCGGGCCTGACGCAGAGCCAGGGTGATTCCCAGAAGCAATCCGGTGGCGACAAACAGGCCGTAGGTGTAAATCGTTATCGGACCGAGCTGAAAGAGAACAGGGTGCATCGCGGGTTACCACTTCTTAAAGACTATGCAGATTCCCAACACCACCGAGCCTACGGTGATGGCCGAATCGGCGACATTAAAGGCCGGCCAGTGATGCGAATAGATATGGAGATCGATAAAATCAACCACGCTTCCCCACCGGACCCGGTCGATAAGGTTCCCGATCGCGCCGCCGATGATCAGCGCCATTCCGGTTGCCGGCCAGCGCTGACGGTCGTGGAGTTTCGCGTAAAGGACCGCGATAAACCCGATGGCCGCCACCGTGGCGATGATAAACCCCGCCTGAAAAAAACTGTGATCTATCCCCGACAAAAATCCGAACGCCCCGCCCCGGTTGCGAATGAAGGTGATGTGAAAAAAATCGGGTATGATCTCCAAGGGGTCAAAGGGGCTGATCGCGCGGGCAATCCACGCCTTGGATACCTGGTCGGCGATGACCACCGGAAGGGTGACAAACACCAGTGTTAGCAATCTCATTTTCACGGAATCAATCTCCACATGCGGGGAACAAATCCATCAAACCGCTATCTTCACAGCCGGCACGGGTTCGTCTCCCCGGGCCGTAAGCACCGACGCCGAGGCGGGCGCGAAGAAAACTCCCTGAAAAAACGGCCTAGGCACGCAGAACCGCCGCACATCGCCGGCAGAGAGTGGGGTGCTCGGGATCGTCTCCCACGGTGGTCTGGTAATTCCAGCAGCGCTCGCACTTTGTTCCCGGCGCGTTCCGGATCACGACAACCGTTTCCTTTCCGTCTTCCACTTCCTCGATCCGGACGCTCGAAACGATAAACAGGGTCGGAAGAAAGGTCTCGGATTCCTTGAGAAGCGCGAACTGCTTGCCCGGGGCGGTGATGACAACCTCCGCTTCCAGGGAACTTCCGATCTGTTTTTGACGGCGCGCCTCTTCCAGGTTGCGGTTGACCGTTTCCCGCACGGCGATAAGCTCTTCCCACCGGCCGGCCGCAGCCTGGTCCATGTACCGAAAATCCGGCGAAGGAAACCGTGACACGTGGACACTGGCCTCCAGGCCTCCGATGATAGCGGCAAGGTGCCCCCAGATCTCCTCGGTGGTAAAGGGCAGGAGGGGCGCATACAGCGCGGTGATGGCCCGGAGGATCTCGAACATGGCCGTCTGGGCCGACCGGCGCTCCCGGGACTTGAACCCCGAGCAATAAAGCCGGTCCTTGAGAACGTCCAAATAGAACGCGCTCATATCCACCACGCAGAAGTTGTGGATCCGGTAGTGGATTCTATGGAACTCAAACGACTCGTAGGCCTTCAACACGTCGGCAATGAGCTGTTGGAGCCGGTGCAGGGCCCACCGGTCGATCTCCTCCAAGTCTGCGTCGGCAACCCGGTCGCTGGCCGGATCAAAGCCGGTGAGGTTCCCCAGCAGGAAGCGGCAGGTGTTCCGATAGCGCCGATAGGCTTCGGAAAGGCGCTGCAAAATCTCGCCGGATATCCTGATGTCATCCCGGTAGTCTTCCGCGGCAACCCACAGCCGCAGGACTTCGGCCCCGTACTTCTTGATCACGTCATTGGGATGAATGACGTTTCCCAGGGTCTTTGACATCTTTTTCCCCTCGCCGTCCACCACAAAGCCGTGGGTAAGCACCGTCTTGTAGGGAGCG
>JAFGRZ010000050.1 GCA_016934895.1 Candidatus Aminicenantota bacterium | reverse complement strand
TGACGTCGGGAGCGTGGGCATAGAGCGGTCCCGGAAAAAAATGGTCTCCGCTGAAGAGGATACGGTTCCGCCGGTCGAGAAGACAGATCTGGCCGGGGGAATGGCCGGGAGCGGCGATGACCTCGAGCGCGCGGCCGCCGAGGTCGATCGTTTCACCGTCCTTGACCAGCCGCGTCGGGCGGATCGCCGGGATCGTCCAGCCCCGCGGGTCGAAATCCCGGGGCAGGGGCTTCCAGAGATAGTCCGGCGTTATGTATTTTTGGAGCGAAGCATTGTCCCGGCCGGCTTCCAGGACTTTAAGGGCGGCCGGGCTGTCGAAATGAACGATCTCGTCGAACCGCCAGGCGCCCGCGACATGATCATAGTGCTCGTGGGTCAGGACGACGACCACCGGAAGATCCGTCAGGGCCTCCACCACGCGCCGGATATCGCCGATTCCCGTACCCGTATCGATCAAGGCCGCTTTTTCTTTTCCGAGCGCGAGGTAGCTCAAGGCTTCCTCGAACTGGTTGGGCTCGTAGATGGCGAATGTTCCTTCGGTCAGCCGGTAGACGTCGAACCAATCCTGGAAGGTGCCGACCTTCTCGAGCCCGGCATAGACCGGCCGCGGATGGATTTTCCACCACTTCTCGGGCTGGACGAGCCGCGAGGCCTTTTCTCCGGACCTGCAGGCCGCGCCGCAGACACAGAGAAGGCCCAGTCCCGCCGCCATCAGGAACCCCCATTCTCCACAGGCCTTCATGATCCCTCTCCGTTTTGCGCTTCGTCCTCATCCTTTTGGCGTCTTGCCTGTTCGGCTTCTATCCGCGACGTCCGGATCAAGAAAAAGACGAACCCGATCCCATTGATCCCCAGGAAGATGGCCATCCAGATGTAGGTTTTGAGCATCAGTCGATCTCCTCTGGGGTCCCCTTGACCCACCGGGCCAGGGCCCTGTTGGCCAGAAGCAAAACGGCTAAAAGGACGGCCCACTGGAAGATGATTGTCGCCGTGGTGAACGTGCTGAACGGTTTCCACCAGGTTTCGGGATTGTCGGCGATGCCCCGGTAGAGCCACCAGCCGATGAGAAAGAGGAAGATGAGCGGGGAAACATAGCGGATGACAAAGCTCCACCAGCGGCCGATCCGGATATCGGCGCAGGGATTGATGAGTTCGGTCCGGATCTTTTCCGCGCCGTATTTCCGCGCCGCCATCATGATGAAAAATCCGCTGGGGAGGAGGGCGACTCCCCAGACCCAATCCTGGTTGTCGAAAACGCCGGGGACGATGGCCGACGGAAGACCCATCAGGAACGTGGCCCCGGCGACGACCAGAGTGCTCTTCTTGCGGCTCCAACCGCCGTCCATGAACGCCCTGACTCCGACCTCGACCTGGGCGATGAGAGAGGTGAAGGCGGCGAATACCATGGCCAGGAAAAAGACGGGAGCGATGTAAAGGCCGCCCGGCATCCTCGGGAAAAGCCGGGCCAGGGAGATGAAGGTCAGCCCGGTGTTATTGGTCGACATGGCCGTGTGGGCGGCCTCCAAAGTCGGGGACAGGGCGAAAATGGTCGGGATGATCGCCAGCCCGGCCAGAAGGGCCGCCGTCTGGTCGCCGAAGCCGACCATGAAGCAGTTCTGGGAGATGTCTTCCTCCCGGATCGTGTACACGGCATAGGTCAGCATGAGTCCCCAGCCGGCTCCCGTGGACCAGGCGGACTGGGTGAACGCCTGGAGCCAGGTGGCGGGGAGGGCCAGCTTGGACCAGTCGGGCACGAACATATAGGTGAGTCCCTGTCCGGCGCCGGCGAGAGTCGCCGCGCGCAGGGCCGCCACGATCAGGAAAACGAACAACGCCGGGACCATGAGCTTGGTGACCCGTTCGACACCGCCTTTGATTCCCCGGTAAATGATCAGGCCGCAAAGACCGATCGACAGGGCATGGAAGAAGATCGTCTGCTTGGGGTCGCGGAGAAAGGAGGTCCAGAGCGCCGCCGTATCGATTCCCTCCTTGAAGGCTCCCCGCATGGCCAGGACGAAATATTTGATGCACCAGCCCGTGACCACAGAGTAATAAAAGGTGATCAGCATGCAGACCATGACCATCCAGCCGCCCATCCAGGTATAGCGGCGGCCGATGAAATCGCGGAATCCGCCGATCGGCCCCCGCCGGGTCTTCCGGCCGATGGACATCTCAACCATCAGGAGCGGCGCCGACCACAGAAAAAGCGCCAGCGTGTAAACAAGAATGAAAGCCCCCCCTCCATACTGGGCGGCCATCCGCGGAAAGCGCCAGATATTGCCCGTGCCGACCGCCATGCCGATCGCCGCTGCCAGGAAGCCCCAGCGGGAGACGAAGCGGTCCGCGCTGCTCATATTCGCTCCTTCTGGAGAATAATCGTCAGCCGATAGAGGCGATTATATGCAGATGAGAGAACAATGTCCATGTCTTCCGGCTTTTCCGTCCGAAGCGGCGTTCAGTCGATGAGTTCAACCTTATTAAGGAAGGCGGCGAACGGCCAGAGCGGCCAGGGAGGGAACCAGCGCTCGTAGCGGAACTTCATGTTGACGATGTTGGCGCCGGGCTTCAGGATATCGGAAGGAACCGGCACATCCACAATATTGCGGCCGTCTTTGAGTCGACGCTCCGCGACCGCGCGGCCGTTGACCTCGATATGAACGGTTTGCGCATATTTCCCGTACCATCGCCAGCTCCGGAACTCGAAGGGTGAATCCAGGGCCAGGCGAAGGCGTTGAATCGGCGCGGCGGACCGGAATTCAAAACTGGATGCCCGCTCACAGATCATCCTCGGCTCTTTCCCCGGAGGAGTCTCCGGCCGGATCCCCTGGAGATAGACGACCGGGTCGGTCCGTTCCCGCGCCGCATCGCCGGGCAGGGAAACCCATTCTTCTCGCTCGGAAGAGGGGATCTTAACGCCGATATAATCGACATAATGGCGGATGCCAAAAGAGTCTTGATCCGGATGGGGAACGGTTACGCTGACCTCGGGCTGCATCAGAGAAAACCAGGTCTTGCGGCCGCTGAACCCCGGGATCTCCACGGTCAGCCAGAATCCCAGGTCGACCGTCCCGGGATTCCTGTTCTGGAAAAAGAGGTTCATATAGCCGCCTTCGGACTCGATCCGATCCAATTCCAGCTCCGGGATTTCTGATGGAGGGTCCATGTATAGGATCCTCCTGAAGATGCGCGGCTCGATATCGAAAACGAGGCGGCCGTTTCCGGCCTCCCGGGTTTCGGCCCGAAAACCCGTCGCATCCTGCCAGCGCCGGAAGAGGTCATAATGGGCTCTCTCTTCAGGTTCGTTCCGGAAAAGGAAAATGGAGTTGTCCTTTTCCGGACTGTTCCAATAGGACAGATTGTATGGAAGGTAGCGTTGGATGGTATAGGAGTCCACGATCAGCCTCTCTCCCGAGACGGCGGTCAGGAGATAGGCGGTCCAGTACTCCGCCATCCAGTGGCGGCGACCGGTCTCTTTTACGGCGGAGACGACCTCGTCGATTCGTCGGTGGCGCTCCTTCGCCGCGTCCATGAGCCCCAGGCTGTCCTTCAAGTTGAAGGCGAGGAAGAGAACAATGATCACGGCCAACGAGGCAATGGTCCGCAACTTGGGCTTCAGGGAGTGAAAGCCAGCAAGCAGCAGAACCGGCAGGGCCGCATAGAGCGGAAACAGGTACCGGACGACGCCCGTATTGCTGAAATCGGAGACGACATAGAGAACAACGTAGACTGATGGAAAAAGGCAGAAGACCGTCTGCGGCCGCGAGATCCGGCTCTTCCAGGCCCGGGCGAGGATGGCGATGAATCCGGCCAGGACGAAAACAAGAAAAACATAACGCGCCGGGTGGCGGCTGGGGGACAGCAGCTTGCCCGTAAAATCCAGTGCCGCCCCGAACTTATCCGCGTTGACCAACCTTTTCCCGTGCGTCAAGAAAGGAACCAGCTTGAAGCCAAAGAAAACCTCGGCCAGAAACTGGGGCAAAAAACCCAGGAACGCCCAGTAGCCGAGAACCGCAAATTTCCGGATATTCCATCCGGTCCTGGGAACGACGATCAAAAAACTGGTCAGGATGAAGGCGGCGGTGATCTGGTGCGTCCAGAAAGCGAGGCCCACGGCCAGGCCGAGCAAGGGAAGGAATTGATCCCGGGAGCGGAAGCCGACGAGATGGGCGAGATAGAGAAGAAGGCTTCCCAGCAAGAGCACCAGGGCGTAGGCCGAGGTGTTGTCCAATCCGGCATGGACCAGAGGGTTGAACGGCAGACTCAAGAAGAAGCCGACGGCCAGGGCCATGGAAAAAGAGAAAACCTCCTTTAAAAAGAAAAACTGGACGATCATAAAGGCCAGATAGATGAGTAAGGTGGAACACTTCAGGACGAACATGGAATAGCCGAAGATCCGGAAGGCCAGGGCGTAAAAATGGCTGGACAGTGAGCCCATATACAGCTGGCCGTAGTAGCAGATGGCGGGGGTTCTCCCCTCGGCGATGTGCTTTCCCATCAGCGCCGGAACGGCGTCATCGCTGGTCATCAGCCCGGCCGGCGAGGCGAGATAGGGAATGCGGAAAACGACCGCCAAGAGGAGCAGCGCCAGGAGTGCGGCTGTTTCCGCGGGTATTTTTCGCGGGAGCGAGAAGCGGAGGCGGCGGATCCTGGGAAGCGAACGCCAGGCGGTCAGCCCCAGCCCGGGGAGGAGGGCGAACAGGTAGTGAACGGGGACGTTCCGCAGGGGGGCGAAATTGTCCTTGAACCAGAGGACAACGAAGGCAATGTAGAAAAAGTGTTGAAGAAAACGGATTCGGGGGCCGCGCGTCTTGTCCAATGTTCCCCTTATTGTAGTTGAGGCCGGAAACATTTTCAAAATCCCTTTGATTCAAACACGCCCAATAATTCTGTGATGAATAGCTTGGACGGAGATGTCTGTTCTTTCCCGCCTGACCGTCTAGTACTTTTCCCGTTTCCAGCATACGAAATCAGCGGACACGATCCGGAAAATCGGGACATGACCCATTTCTCCGGAAATGGGATCGTGTCCCGCAAATTTTCCGGTCATGTC
>JAFGRZ010000049.1 GCA_016934895.1 Candidatus Aminicenantota bacterium | reverse complement strand
GCTGCTGGAAATCGGGAAGAGCCACATGGGACGGCCCGTCTATGTGCTGGTCGTATCCAACCAGAAGACTGGAACGACCATCGACGCCCATGTCGAATTGAGGAACCGTCGGAAGGAAAACGTGCCGAATGTCCCGCCGATGACGCCCGACCAGGGGAAGCCGGGGCACTGGATCTCCGGCGCCATCCACGGGAACGAATTCACCGGGACCGAGGTCTGTCTCACCATCATCGACCGGCTCGTCACGGGATACGGCGCGGATGAAGAGACAACCGCCCTGATCGACGCCAAGGCGTTCTATATCTGCCCGGTGATCAATCCGGACGGGCTTTTCAACAGCCTGGAAAAAGGTCTGTCCCAGCGGCAGAACAGCCGGATGAAAGACGACGACGGCGACGGGAAGACGAACGAGGACGGGCCCGACGACCTCAATGGCGACGGGCACATCACCCAATTCCGCTATCCGGATCAGGCGGGGGCGTACGTGATCGACGATGTGGATCCCAGGCTCATGGTCCGTCTCCGCCGGGGCGAAAAAACGGAGAAAGCGCGGTACTCGGTGATCACCGAAGATAGGGATAACGACGGCGACAAGAAGAGGGGAGAGGATCCCGAGAGCGGCATCGACCTCAACCGCAATTTTCCCGAAGTCTGGTTCACGGATGACGGGCTCCCCGGGGGGTCGGGCGACTATCCCACCTCCGCCCCCGAAGTCCGCGCGGTGGTTGAGTTCTTCACCGGCCACCGGAACATCTTGATGGCCCAGTTCTATCATACCTCGGGGGGGTTCACCTATCGCCCGTTGGGGACTTCTCCTCATCCTCTCCTTCACCCCAAGGACGTCGCCGTCTTCGATTTCGTCATGGGGAAAAAGTACCTGGAAATAATCGGTGAGAAGATGCCCGAGGTCTGGAAGGATCCTTCCCTGCTCGAGAAATCCAGGGAGGAGCTGAGAAAGACCTCCAGGAACAAGTACGCCGCCTCGCGCGGATACGAGCTTCCCGACGGCTGGAAGGTCAGCTATGACGAGCAAGGAGACAAGCGCTACGGCTACGGGATGGCCACCGATTGGGCCTACAGACAATACGGCATCTATTCGATCACCACGGAGCTATGGAATCCCGATCAGAACATCCGGGATTTCCCGCGCTTCGACGGGGAGCGCGCCCGGCTGGAGAGAGAACGCGCCCTCTTGAAATACCAGGATGAGAAGCACGGAGGAACGCTCTTCGTTCCCTGGAAAAAATTCAGTCACCCCGAGTTGGGCGAGGGGGAGATCGGCGGCTGGATCCCGAAATACCGCGGGAACGCTTTGCCCGGGGAGCCCCTGCTCGACGTCTGCGAGAAGCACTGGCGTTTCGAGCTCTTCCGGGCCGGCCTGCTTCCCGAAGTGGTCATCACCGAGGCCGAAGCCCGAGTCCTCTATTCCGCCAAGAACGCCGGCGAGGCCGGACCTTCCTTAACCGGGGACGAAGTCACGATCAAGAAAGGGAAAGGGAAGGGGCTCTACCGGATCGTCAAAGTCACAGCCACCATCGAGAACAAAGGGCCGCTGGCCACCCACGTCGCCCGCGGCGCCGAGCTTCCGGGAAACCGGGAGGACGCGGTCTGGCTCTTGGGCGACCGCGACCGGATCCGCTACCTTCAAGGGACTCCTTATCAAAGGCTGGGAGTCCTCGAGGGAGCGATGAAGATCCCGGGCTATGCGGGCGGCGGACCGGAGAGGGTTGAGAGGGAGATGCCGGAGAGGATGATGTTTATGCCCTCCGGCTATCCGATGCCGGGACGGCGGCGGCCGGAAGCGGGCCCGACCGAGGTCAAAGAGGGTGGCGCCAAACGCCGCGTCCAATGGCTCGTCGCCATCGAGGGGGCCGCGCCGCTGAAGCTCGTGGTGAGCTCTCAAAAAGGCGGGACAACCGTAAAATCCCTTGAGGTTCAATAGAGGAGGCGATGATGAACATAGCGACAAGCTGGAGAAAAAGAGCGTTCGCAGTCGCGGCCGTCCTCATATCCGGAATCCTGGCCGGTATTCCGGCCTTGGGGCAGGAAAAACTTCAGAAAAGTCCGGGCGGCTACCACGGCGAGATGGATTTTCCGATCAGCTGGAAACACTACTATTCTTACGCCGAATGGACCCGAATCATGCACGAGATCCAGAAAAAATATCCGCACCTGGCCGATATCCAGAGCATCGGCAAAAGCCGGATGGGACGCGACCAGTTCCTCATCACCATAACCGCCCGGACCACGGGCCGGCCCGAGGATAAACCGGCGATGTGGGTGGATGGCGCGATCCACGGAAACGAGGTCAACGGGATCACCTGCTCTCTTTATCTGATGTGGTATCTGCTGACGAGATATGACTATGACGGCTATGTCCATGACTTGGTCGATCATGTCACCTTCTATATCCTTCCCGGCCTCAACGTCGACGCCAACGAATCCTTCGTCCGCTTCCCGAACACGCCGCACAACCCCCGCGAACCCTACCGGCCCGAGGACAACGACGGAGACGGCCTCTACGACGAAGACCAGACCGAGGACGTGGACGGGGACGGAGAGCTTTCGGTCATGTATATCGAGGACCCGGACGGGGAGTTCAAGCTGTCACCCGACCGGCGGCGCTTCGTGCCCGTTGCCGGCGAGAAGGAAGACGTCCGCCGCTTCCGCCGGTTCGGGGCGGAAGGGTTCGACAACGACGGAGACGGGCGGATCAACGAGGATGACATCGGCGGCCCGGACCCCAACCGCAATTTTCCCTACGGATGGAGTCTTGAGGACGGGAATCCCTACCCGATGTCCGAACCGGAATGCCGCAACGTCTTCGAGTTCCAATTGGCCCATCCCAATATTTTCGCCAGCTTCCACTACCACAACACCGGACGTCTCATCATGTTCCAGGCGCCTCCCGAGTCAAAGCCGCGGAATCAGTCGCCGGAGATACAAGAACGAAGACAGGAGATGTTCAACCGGCGCCTTGAGGAGATGAAAAAAACGAACAAGTATGCCCAGCTCTTCGACCGCCAGGTTGACTCGAAATACCAGCACGACATGGATGTGCAGACGGATATCGTCACCGTGGGCGCCCGGCTGCTCAAAGATTACCGCCCCGTTATCGGAGGGTTGAGCGGCCAGGCCCACGCGGCCACCTACTACATGATGGGAGCGTACAGCTACCTGATCGAGCTCTGGGGAAGGCCCGTCTTCGAGGCCGACGAGGACGGCGATGGCCGGGTATCCGAAGAGGAATATCTCAAGTGGATCGACCTCGAGCTGACCGGTGAGGGCTGGATCGAACCGCACCACATCCGGCATCCGGACCTGGGAGAGGTCTGGATCGGGGGCACGGCCAGGAAGCATATCCAGCGCACGCCTCCGGCCCGCTACATGGAAGAAGAAGCCCTCCGGAACACCCAGTTCGTCCTCTACTGCGCCGGCCAGTTTCCCCGGGTGAAGATCGAGGATGTCAAGACGGTTCCGGCGACGGACGACCTTTGCTGGCTTGAGGTTGTGGTGAAGAACGACCGGATCTATCCCACGAGCTCCGACCGGGCGGTCGCATTGAAGAAAGACATGAAGGATGTGATCAGCGTCAAGACCTCCGAAAATATCGCCCTTGTGGACATCCCCGAAGGCGAAACGCTCGTCGACGCGTTGAACCCGGAGGCCCAAAGCGAAGTCGTCTCCGGAAAAGGAACGAAATTCAGGCTCAAAGGCAACGACAGCCGGCGATTCTGCGCTCTGGCAAAGCTCGAGGGATCCCAAGGCTGGGTGGAATTCACGGTCAAGTCCAAGCACGGGGGGACGGACACAAAAAGAGTGACCATCAAAAGAAGCTGAACGATTCTCTGCCTCCCCCAAACGGGGCCGGCCGTCACTGATATCGCGGCTTGTGCTTCTTGATCTCTTTGACCATTGAGGCGAAGCGCCGCCCGGCGGCTTTTTCTTGTTGCCGGCGCTTCTTGTCGTCTTTTTTGAGCTCCATGAATCGCAGCTCCCGGCGCAGCTTGTGATAGCTGTCCAGCCGCCGGCGATCAAGGGAGCCGTTTTGGACGGCCGCCTGCACCGCGCACCCGGGCTCTCTTTCGTGGCGGCAATCCTGGAACCGGCAGCGGGCGGCCAGCCTATCGATGTCCTCAAAGGTCCTCTCCAAGTCCTCCTCATCCGACCAGAGTTGCAGCTCGCGCATCCCCGGCGTGTCTATGAGCAGCGCGCCGCCCGGCAGCCGGACGAGCTCGCGGGCCGTCGTCGTGTGCCGGCCGCGGCCCGCGTCGGAGTCGCTCATCGCGGCCGTGGGGAGTCGCTCCTCACCGAGCAGGCGGTTGATCAGGGTGGATTTTCCCACTCCCGAGGAGCCGAGAAGGGCCACCGTTTTCCTCGGGATAAGGAACGGCTCGAGGTCATCCAATCCGCCCTCAGCCAGGGCGCTCACGGCGACGATGGGCACGCCGGGCGCGACCGTCTTCACCTCGGCGATGACGTCCCCGATATCCGGACGGAGATCGGATTTGTTGAGAACGACGACGGGCTCGGCCCCGCTC
>JAFGRZ010000272.1 GCA_016934895.1 Candidatus Aminicenantota bacterium | reverse complement strand
GTCCGGCCCGCTTTTTTCATTTCGGTCTTGGCCATCTGGCCGATGAAGTAGAAAAGGAAGATGGTAAAGAGAAGCGAGACGAAGAGCTGCATGGTGATCAGCTCTTTGACTTCCTTGACGAGGAGGTTCATGAATTTTTTCATTGGAGTGCGCTCCTGAAAACCTCTTCGAGGTTCTTGGACCCGTATTTATCCTTCAGTTCCTCGGGTGTTCCCGTGTCCAGGATGCGGCCCTTGTCGATCAGGCTGACCCGGTCGGAGAGGAATTCGATCTCGAGCATGTTGTGGGAGGAGAGGAGGACCGAGATGCCCTCCCTGGCGAACCGCTTGACGATCTCGCGGACCTCGAGGGCGTTGATGACGTCCAGGCCCGAGGTGGGCTCGTCCAGGATGGCCAGGTCGGGCTTGGTCATGAGCGCCCGGGCGAGGAGGAGTTTCCGGGTCATGCCCTTGGAGTAGGTTCCGGCCTTCTCGTTGAGGCGCTTTCCCAGGTCGGCGATCTCCCGGGCTCGGGCGATGAATTCGCCGGCCTCCTGGTCGGAGCGGGCGTAAAAATTGGCCATGAACTTCAGGTAATCCGTCCCCTTCAGGTTCTTATACGCCCCGGCTTCCTCGGGAAGATAGCTGATCCTCTCCCGGAATTTCTCGGGCTGCTTTTTTAGGTCGAACCCGAGGAAAGTGACTTTCCCGCCGGAAGGGGAGAGGAGTGTCGCGACGATCCGGAGCGCGGTGGTCTTGCCGGCGCCGTTCGGGCCGATCAGGGCGAAGACCTCGCCGGGGGCGACCTCGAAATCGATGCCGGTGAGCGCTTCGGTGCGGCCGTAGGATTTTTTCAAGTCTTCGACAACAAGGATTTTATCCATGCGGACCTCCGTTAGGTAATACGGGGAGATTGTAGAAAAGTTGAGCCGCTTTGTAAAACGCCTGGGGCAGCCGGAAAAAGAGTCTTCTAAAGGGAGGGTGAACCATCCGGGGAATTTTTCGTAGATTATTGTGAAGTGTATTTGTGTATCCGAGGGTAGAAGCATGAAAAAAGTCGTCATTCCCGTCGCCATCCTGCTGGCGGCCGTCGCCGTCTATGTCGTTCTCTCCGGAGGGAAAAAGAAGGGCAACGAGCTGAAATATGTCCCGGTCATCCGGGGGGATATCGCCGAAAGAGCCCTGGCCGTGGGCACGCTCGAGCCCGAACAGGAGATCAAGGTCAAATCGACGATACCGGGCATCGTCGCGGAGGTCCTGTTCAAGGTCGGCGACGCCGTCGCCAAGGGAAGCCCCCTGTTCAATATCTCGCCCAACCCGACTCCCCTTGAATATGTTGAGACCCGCCGCAATATGGAGGTGGCTGAAGTCACCCTGTCGAAGATCAAAGTCGATCGGGACCGCAACGCTCAACTGTTCCAGTCTCAGCTCATTTCCCGATCTCAGATGGACACCCTGGAGGCGGAATACAGCGAGGCGGAGCTCCGCCACCGGGTGGCCAGGGAAAGGTTCCAGCTCCTGGAGAAGGGCCGGATCGAAATGTCCAACCGCAGCGTGGATTCCATCGTCAAGGCCCCGATCTCGGGCATCGTTCTTTCTCTCAGCGCCTTCGAGGGAGATCCGGTCGTCCCGCTGACCAATTTCCAGCCCGGGACCGACCTCTGCTCCATGGCCGATATGAAGACGATCCTCTTCAAAGGCACGGTCGACGAAATCGACGTCGGAAAACTCGTGCCGGGCATGGAGACGGAAATCCAGATCGGGGCGCTGGCCGAGGAAAAAATCAGGGGGACGCTGCAGCGCATTTACCCCAAAGCCAGGAAAGAGGGCAACGCCACCCTTTTCGACGTGGAGATCGTCCTTTCCGAGGCGCCCGGGATCATCCTCCGGGCCGGCTACTCGGCCACGGCGTATGTGAAGATCCAGGAACATCAAAACGTCCTCGTCATCCCCGAGCGCCTGGTGCTCTCGGAGAACGGAAAGCGCTTCGTCGAGGTCAAGGAAAACGAGACGATCTCCAAGGTCGAGGTGAAAACCGGACTGTCCGACGGCCTGAACATCGAGATCCTGGAAGGCCTCAAAGAAGGAGACCAGGTCGTCGAGCGGCCGCCCCGGGAAATCGAATGATCCTCACCTTCTTCCGCAACCTCATCCGCGACCTGAGGCGTCAGCCTCTCCGCACTTCGCTGACTCTTTCGGGCGTCGGCTGGGGGACCTTCGCCGTCGTGATCCTCCTCGCTTTCGGCTCGGCGGTGAGCCGGCAAAACCTGAAGACATTTCGCGGCGTCGGCCAGGGGTTCGTGATCGCCTTTCCGGCAAGCACAACCGTCACCTACCGGGGCCTTCCCAAGGGCCGTCTCGTCCGCCTGACCCCGGAACAGGTCCTCCTGGCCGGGCAGAAAATCCCGGGGATCAAGAGGACCTCCTTCGAATTCACCGCGACGCGGGCCATCCGCTACCGCCGGGAGGATGTCCTCAACACCGTGCGCGGAGTGACCGTCGGATACGGCGATATCCGCAACATCATCGCCGGCGAGGGCCGCTACCTCAATGACGCCGACGTATCTCAAAAGCGCCGCGTCTGTGTTCTCGGCGACACCGTCACCGAAAACCTCTTCCATGAGGAAAAGGCCGTGGGCCGGACCGTCTTCATCGAGGGGCTTCCCTTCACCGTCGTGGGCGTGATGAAGAAAAAGATCCAGACGAGCAATTTCAGCGGACAACGCGATGAGCACTGCGCCTTCATCCCCTGGACGACCTACTCGGCGCTTTTCGGCGACAAGTATATCGGGAGTCTTATCTTTCAGCCGGCGAATCCGGCCGACTCCAAGCGAACGATCCGGCTGATGCGGGAGGAACTGGGAAAGCTGGCCGGGTTTTCCCCCGACGACAACGACGCCCTGTTCGTCTGGGACTGGACCGAGTTCGAAAAGTCCTTTTCGATTTTCTTTCTCGCTTTCAATGTCTTCCTTGGCGTCATCGGCGCTTTCACGCTGCTCGTCGGAGGGGTCGGAGTGGCCTCCATCATGCTGGTCGTGGTCGAAGAACGCACCAAGGAAATCGGCATCAAGCTCGCCGTGGGGGCGAAGCGGCGACACATTCTCTGGCAGTTCTTCACCGAGTCCCTGGCCATCGTTCTTTTGGGCGGCGGACTGGGCTTCCTGTTCGCGGCCCTGGTCTTGAAAGCTCTCCCCGTCGAGAAGATCGAAGAATTCGTCGGCATTCCGCTGCTCAACCCGACGGTCGGAGTGGCCACGATCTTGATTCTCCTGACCATCGGGATCATCTCGGGCCTTATGCCGGCCCGGAGGGCCGCCTCCACCAACCCCATCGAGGCTCTGAGGAAATAGGCCATGCGCGCCCAACTCTTCCGTTATTTCGCTAAAGAGCTGCGCAAGCGGAAAAAGAAAACCGCCCTGGTCACCTTCGCCATCACCTGGGGAACCCTGTCCATCCTGCTCCTGATGTCCTTCGGCCGCGGTCTCAGCAACTCCTTCCGGATCAGCTTCAAAGGACTCGGTGACAATCTCATCATGGTCTACCGCGGCCAGACCTCCAAGGATTATCATGGGCTGCCCAAAGGAAGGCGGATCATGATCTACCCCCGCGACATCGCCCTCCTGTCCGCGCTCATCCCGGAGATCGGGCTGGTTTCGCCCGAATCCAACGACTACTTCATGATCACCGCCGCCGGCCGGGAAACCAACCGCAACGTCTGCGGCGTCGGACCGGCTTTCGGGGTCATGCGCTCCATGATCGCGGAAAGCGGCGGGCGTTTCATCAACGAGGAGGACGAGAGGACGGCGCGCCGGGTGGCCTTCATCGGGTGGAACATGGCCGAGAACCTCTTTCCCGGAGAGAATCCGGTCGGGCGAACCATCGTCATCAGCCGGGTGCCCTTCACCGTAATCGGCGTCATGAAGAAAAAGCTGCAGAATTCTTCTTATCAAGGCTTTGACGCCGACCACGCGTATATCCCCCACAGCACTTTCTCCCGCATTCACACACAGCTCTACATCGACCGCATCCATGTCCAGCCGAAGCGGCGCGAGGACAATCAGCTCGTGGAACGGCGTATCCGCGAGATCCTCGGCCGGAAATACCGTTTCGATCCCGAAGATGATTATGCCCTGGGAATCTGGAACACGATCGAGCAGGCGGAGGAGGCCGAGAAAGGCTTCCGGGGAGTCGAGATCTTCTTGGCTATCATCGGGGGCCTGACGCTCCTCATCGGCGCCGTCGGCGTCACCAATCTCATGTATGCCCTGGTCAAGGAGCGGACGCGCGAGATCGGGATCAAGATGGCCCTCGGCGCCAGGCGGCGCCACATCATCCTCCAGTTTTTGCTGGAAACGGTGTTCATCTTTTCAAAGGGCATGTTCTGGGGGGCGGCCGTCGCCTATGCCATCGTGCGTTTGACGCGGCTTGTCCCCATCAGCTACGAGCTTTCCGGCATTCAAACCTACTTGTTGCGGCCGATCTTCTCGCTCGACATCCTGGTCATCTTCCTCGCGATCCTGGGGACTCTTGTCTTCCTGTCGGGAATCTTTCCGGCGGTGCGGGCTTCCCGCCTGAATCCCGTCGAGGCGCTCCGGTATGAATAGGAGAAAACGATGATCGAGATGGAGAGAATCAGCAAGGTCTACAGGATGGGCGAGGTCAGGCTGGAAGCCCTGAAGGAGATCTCTCTCCGGATCGAGGCGGCCGAGTTCATTTCGATCATGGGGCCCTCCGGTTCGGGCAAGTCGACGCTGCTGAACATCATCGGCTGTCTGGACACGCCGTCCGGCGGCTCCTACTTTCTCGAGGAGAAAAACGTGGCCGGCCTCGGCTTCGACGAACTCTCCACCGTCCGGAACCGGAAGATCGGGTTCGTCTTCCAGAATTTCAACCTGCTTCCCTATGCTACGACCTATGAAAACATCGAGCTGCCCATGCTCTTCAACGGCCGGTCAGGGAAGAGGAGACGGGAGCGCGTCCGCGAGCTTCTGGAAATGGTCGGTCTCGTCGAATGGCAGCATCACCGCCCCAGCGAGCTTTCGGGAGGCCAGCAGCAGCGGGTGGCCATCGCCAGGGCCCTGGCGAACGACCCTTCGCTCATCCTGGCCGACGAGCCGACGGGAAACCTGGACTCGAAAACCGGCGAGGAGATCATGGGGCTCTTCGTCAAGCTGCAGGGGCAGGGGAGGACGATCCTCATGGTCACCCACGACACCCACATCGCCTCTTATTCCCAGCGGACGATTCAACTGCTGGACGGCCGCATCGTCTGATCGCTATCTGAAGCCGTCTGCTGGGGTAAAAACGAGGGGAGATTATTTCTCTTTATTCCCCAGTCTGTTCAGGTTAAAATGTACCCGGCCGGAAAGGGAAGTGCGCCGTGAAATGTTCCCGCTGTCAGCACGATAACCCGGATCAGTCCGATTCCTGCGAAAAGTGCGGCGCTTCACTGACATCGACTCTCTCGATTCCGCCGTCCCCAACAATGACCCTTCAGGTGCCTCCGACCGGCCTTGGACGCGGCCGCCTTTTCGCCGGCCGGTTCGAGATCCTGGAAAAACTCGGCGGGGGCGGCATGGGAATGGTCTACCGGGTCCTGGATACCAAAATCCGCGAGGAGATCGCCCTCAAGCTCTTCAGGCCGGGGATTGTCGCCGATCCGATGGCCGTCGAACGTTTCAAGAACGAGCTGAAACTGGCCCGCCGGATCATCCATAAAAACGTCTGCCGCATGTACGACCTGAACGAGGAGGCCGGGCTGCCGTACATCACCATGGAATACGTCCCCGGCGAGGACCTGAGAAGCCTCCTCCGGCGGGCGGGCCGGCTCTCGGTCGAGAAAATCCTGTCGGTCGCCCGCCAGGTCTGCGACGGGCTCGCCGAGGCCCACCATCTCGATGTCGTCCACCGGGACCTCAAACCCGGCAACATCATGATCGACAAGGAGGGAAACGTCCACATCATGGACTTCGGCATCGCCCGGCCCCAGAGCGGTTCGGAATTGACCGAAGCCGGGACCATGATCGGGACTCCCGAATACATGTCTCCGGAGCAGGCCGAAGGCCTCCCGGCCGACCGCCGCTCCGACATCTACTCTCTCGGCGTCGTGCTGTACGAGATGGTCTCCGGCCGGGTTCCCTTTTCCGGCGGGACTTCGCTGAGCGTCGCTTTGAAGCACAAAACAGACGCCCCCGCGCCTCTCGGAGAGTTGAACACCCAATCCCCGCCCAAGCTGAACCTTCTGATCATGAAGTGCCTGGAAAAGCAACCCGAGCGGCGACCGCAGAGCGCGGCCGAGGTATTGTCTGATCTCGCCGAGATCGAAGCGGACGTCTTAGGCCTGGGCATCCCGCCTCCGGGGAAGAGGGCCTATCCGAGCGCGGTGCAGGAGGCCGCTGAAATCCCCGAGCTCCGGCAGTCCATAGCCGTTCTTCCTTTTAAAGACATGAGCCCTCAACATGACCAGGATTATTTTTGCGAGGGCCTGGCGGAAGAGATCATCAACGCCCTGGCCCAGGTCAAAGGCCTTCGCGTGGCCGCCCGGACATCGTCCTTTTCCTTCAAGGGCAAGGAAGCCGACATCCGCGACATCGGCCGGCTTCTCAACGTCGCTTCCGTTCTGGAAGGGAGCGTCCAGAAAGCGGGAAGCCGGCTCCGGGTCACCGTCCAGCTCATCAACATCGCCGATGGGTTCCACCTCTGGTCGGAGCGGTTCGACAGGGACGTTAAGGACATCTTCGCCGTCCAGGACGAGATCTCCATGGCCGTCGTGGACAAACTCAAGGTGGATTTACGGGAGGGTGAGAAAGAGAAGATCACCAAGCGGCACACTCAGAGCCGGGCGGCTCACGGACTCTATCTCAAAGGCCGCTACTATTATAACCGCCGTTTCCGGGGCGACATGATCAAAGCGGTCGCCTTTTACGAGAGGGCCATCAACAAGGATCACGGGTATGCCCTTCCCTATGTCGGGATCGGGGATGTTTTTCACCTGCTCGGTCTGTGGTCGCACATGCCGCCGGAAATTTGCCATGAGAACACCAAGGCCGCGCTGGCGAAGGCTTTGGAGATCGACGACACGATCGGGGAGCTCTACACCTCGCTGGCGGCCTTCGCCCAGTATTGTGAATGGGACACAGCGAAAGCTGAGAAGTATTACCTTCGCAGCATCGAGCTGAGCCCGGATTATACGGAAGCCCACGGTTGGTACGCGATTATGCTGGGCGCGCTCGGGCGGGCCGAGGAGGCCCTGCGAGAGGCCGACCGGGCGATGGCATCGAATCCCCTCTTCTCGCTCGCTCACGCCTTTAAGGGCATCGCCCTTTTGGGCCTCGGCCGGATCGAACAGGCCAGGGAGCAGTTGGCCAGAGCTGTCGCCATGGATCCCCGTCAGCCGATGATCTACCTCTTCCTGGGGATGGCGTATCTGATGAAAGAAGCCGTGCCGCAAAAGGCGATCGAGCCCCTGAAAAAAGCCGCTGAGATGGGCATTCCCTTCGGCTTGGGATTCTTGGGTCTGGCCTACGCCGTTGCCGGCCAAAAAAATGAGGCCTTGAAAGTCCTGGACAGGGTGGAAGCCATGGAGAAAGAACGTTATATGCCTTTTCTAAGGAGGATGGCCGTCCGGATTCTGCCGAGCCTGCGGCGCTTCCGCCGGCTGGACAGGAGGTATGTCGCTCCCCTTCTCAAAGGTTTCGTTTATTTCGGGCTGAACGAACCCGAGAAGGCGTTGGACTGGTTTGAAGAGTCCGTCCGGCGGAGGGATTATTTTTTGGGATACCTGAGGACCCCGGCTCTTTTTCCGGATACTCCCTGGTCGCAGAGTTTCCGTTCTCACCCCCGATTTGTAGCTCTGCTGGAGAAAATGAACTTCAGGCGGACCGGGTGACTCGCAGATATTCCCATTTTTTTCAGTTGGAAATGTGAATTTGCAGAAAGGTGCGTTCGAATGACCTCCGACAAATCTCTGATCATCATTGGAGCCGGCATGGCGGGTCTTTCGGCCGGATGCTACGGCCGGATGAACGGCTACCGCGTGCGCATCCTTGAGCAGGACATGAGGCCGGGGGGACTGTGCACGTCCTGGGAACGGCGAGGCTACACCATCCACGGGAACATGGCGTTTCTCGCAGGCACCGGGCCCGGAGTCGCCCACCATCGCATCTGGCGGGAGCTGGGTGTCTTCCCGGAAATCCAGGTCGTTGATTGCGAAAACATGCTCATTATCGAAGGCCGGGACGGCCGGACCTTCTATCTCCATACGAACCTCGAACAGCTCGAACGGCACATGAGGGATCTCGCTCCGGACGACGGCCGGTTGATTGACGATTTCGTCCGCGGAGTCAGGGTCTTCCTAAGTTATCAGCTCCCCATTGACAAGGCGCCGGAGCTTCTCGGCCCCGGGGATATGATCAGACTCCTGGTGTCCCGATTCCCATTGATTAGGGCGATGAAAAAATGGCAAAAAATCCCTCTCCAAGATTTCGCCCGGCGTTTTCAAAGCCCCGTCCTGAGGGAGGCGCTGGGGGCGTTCGGGGGACTTTTTTCGGATAATCTGCCGGCCGTTTTCCTCTTGCTGTGCGCGGCCTGGAACCACAGGAAATCCTTCGGCTATCCGGTCGGCGGCGGGCTCAAGTTCGCCCGGGCGATCGAACGCCGCTTTCTAGGGCTCGGCGGTGACGTCCAATACGGGTCGCGCGTGTCCAAAATCCTGGTCAAGGACGATCATGCCGTCGGCGTCCGGCTGGAGGACGGGCGGGAATTATACGCCGACGACGTCATCTCGGCGGCGGACGGCCGGACGACAATTTTCGATTGGCTGGATGGAAAATACATCGATGCCAGGATCAGGACGATCTATGAAACGTGGACTGTATCTCCCTGTGTGATTCTTGTTTCCTTGGGAGTCTCGCGCTCCTTTCCGGAGGTCCCATGGAGTGCGGCCGGAACGATCTATCCCCTCGAGCAGCCGGTGACATTGGGAGGACAGGAAATCAGGACGCTGCGGCCGATGATCTACAACTATGATCCGACGCTGGCACCACCTGGAAAAACACTCCTTCGTCTGATGATTCCGGCATCTTACGACTATTGGGATTCGCTGCGGGGGACACCGGACGTCTACAAGGCCGAGAAAGAAAAGATCGCCGAGACGATTATCAGCCGGCTCGATAAGAGATATCCGGGTCTTGCCTCCCAGGTGGAGATGAGAGATGTGGCCACCCCGCTCACCTTTGAACGCTTTGCGGGAAATTGGAAAGCCGGTATGATGGGCTGGGAACTAACCGCCAAGACGGCTTCCCGATCCATTCCCAAGACGCTTCCCGGGCTCCGGAATTTCTATATGGCCGGGCAGTGGGTGGAGACGTTCTCCGGAATTCCCGGCTCGGCGATTTCCGGCCGCAACGTCATCCAGCTCCTTTGTCGCCGGGACCGGAAAACGTTCGTCACCTCCGTCCCGTCTCATTAAGCGCCTAGACGTCTTCATCCGGCCTGCATTTCTCGGCGAAGTTCGGCGCGTGCCGCTCTTGAAGGATGTTCATGACGAAAAAGGGGTTGCCCGAAAAGAAACGGTGACAGTATATCCTGTCCCCATTTTTGGAAATTGGCCTTACGGCCTTAAAAAAGAGGAAAATGAAGACTTCCGCATGGCCGTTGAGACTTCGGCGGGATATCTTTCATGATCCTCTTCGCGCCGGGAGGAGAGGTCCGGGCCGACGATGGGACAAGGCAAAATGGGACCTCGAGAGAACATTCAGCCGGCCCAGCAGAAAAGGAATTTCCTTTATATTTAGTTTTATTGACTGTCCTGATCGTCTTTCATATAATCATTGCTAAAGAAAATTTCTTCCATCGTCGTATTCACTATCGCCTTATTGAGGTGAACGATGTTCTCTTTTTCGTTTCAGAGTCATCCCTATTGGGCTTTAAGGATCCCTCTTTGCGTCTGCTGGGATGGGTTCGTTAAGTTCGTGAACTATTTTAAGGAGTTTTATACCTATGGTTAAAAAAAAGATTCATTTTATGGGACCACTGGTTCTTTTTCTGGGATTTTTTCTTTTTTTGATATTGCCTTCCGATAAAGCAGAAACGCCTCAAGTTGACTTTCTGGGACCCCTGGAAGGAGGGTGCACCTCCATCATGGTGGGGAAGAATGCTTCCGCCGATGGATCGACCATGACGACCCACAGCTGCGACTGCGCGGTGTGCGATTTTACATGGCGGCATGTCCCGGCTCAGGATCATCCTCGGGGTGCGACTCGAAAAATCCGCGCGATCTCACAATATGAAACATGGGATCCTCAGCAAGGGCTCAAATGGGATCTGGTCAACACAGAGAAGCTGACCAGATTGGAAATTCCCCAGGTTTCGCATACCTATGCCTATCATCACGGGATGTTCGGTGTTATGAATGAACATCAACTGGCCATCGGCGAATCATCCGTGGGATGCCGTTCCGAGATGAGAAATCCCGCAGGTCTGATGAATCT
>JAFGRZ010000271.1 GCA_016934895.1 Candidatus Aminicenantota bacterium | reverse complement strand
TTCGCTCTTCTCTCCTTCCGGAGAGAAACCGTGCCCGCTCAGTCGTCGATGGGCTTCCGAACCAATACCCCGAGCCTTGGTTATCGGCGGTGGTTCGTCAGCCCGCTCGCCGTTCTATCGTCGTTTTTGGTAGCGGCGGACGGCGTTCAGGTGCTCGGCGTAGGTGCGGCTGAAATGATGGCTGCCGTCGTTCCGGGAGACGAAGTAGAGGGACTCGACCGGAGCCGGGTGGAGGGCCGCTTCCAGGGCTTTTTTCCCGGGGTTGCAGATGGGTCCGGGGGGGAGGCCGGCGTGCTTGTAGGTGTTGTAAGGGGAATCGAGGGCCAAGTCCTTTTTCGTCAGGTTCCCGGTGAAAAGACCCTTTTGCTTGAGGGCGTAAATGATGGTCGGGTCGCAGTCGAGTTTCATGCCGATCCGGAGCCTGTTGTGGAAAACGGCCGAGACCAGCCGCTTTTCCTCCTCAAGGGAGGTTTCTTTTTCGACGAGAGATGCCATGGTGACGGTCTGCCGGACGTTCATCCCGGGGACATCCGACCGCCCCGCCCGGGCGCCTTCGAAGACCGTCCGGAACTGGCCGACCATGGCCTGGACGGCGTCGGACGAAGACATATTCTTGGGAAACGAGTACGTTTCGGGGAAGAGGTAGCCTTCCAGGTTTTCGGCCGCCGGGTCCAGGGCCAGGATCGGGCCGGGATCGAGGACGGCCGTCATGAAGCCGTCTTCGCCGTCGGCCAGCACGGACGCGACGAGCGGAGCGATCTCCCGCGCGGTCAATCCTTCAGGAATCGTCACGGGATGGAGATGAACCCTCCCTTTGACCAGGAGGCCGAGGATCTCTTTCATCGGCAACGGGGAAGTCAGGACATATTCGCCCGCCTTGATGCTTTGGGGATGGAAAAAAAGGCGGTAGCTGACGATGAAGGGCAGCCGGGCGCCGATGATCCCCCGTTCTTTGAGGAGACGGGCGACGGCGCCCGCTCCCATCCCTTTCTCGATTTCGATCCGGGCCTTCGCCGCGTCGAAAGAGCGGGGCCGGTAAAGCGAAACGGAGAGCCAGACGAGCGAGGCGAAAAGAGCGACCGAGGCGACGGCGAAACCGGACTTAATGATCTTGCGGATCATGGCTGTTGAGGCGACGGGAGTCGAGGTAGGCCTGGAGGATGATGGCGGCCGAGATCTGGTGTTCGACCCGGCGTTTCACCTTGGTCTTGATCTTTTGCTCGTGCATGATGCCGGCGGCCTGCCGGGTGGTCAGGCGCTCATCCCAGAGCACGATCTTGATCCCGGAGATCTTTTCGAGCCGGGCCGCGAATTCGCGCGTTTTGTCGACCCGCCTCCCCGGGCTCCCGTCCATCCGCAGGGGCAGTCCAACGACGATCTCAGCCACCTGATGCCGACGGATAAGTTCGCGGAAGAAAGCGTCGTTTTCCGTATCGGTGCGAAGATGATACTGGCCCAGGGGCTGGGCGGTGAGCAGAAGAGGATCGCTGAGGGCCAGCCCGATGTGGACATCACCGAAATCGATCGCCAGAATCCTCACCGGGCCCGCCTTTGAAGCCCGCTTTTCTTGCGGCGGTGCCTGTCCAGGCCCAGCCGGATGAGCTCCTCGATCAACCGGCTAAAAGGCAGGCCGCTGACCCCCCAGAGCTTCGGGTACATCGAGATCTCGGTGAAGCCGGGAATGGTATTGATCTCGTTGAGATAGAGCTTGCCCGTCCCATCTTCAAGGAAGAAATCGAGCCGGGCCATCCCCGAGCATTCAACGGCCCGGAAGGCCTCGACCGCCATCTTCTGGACCTTCCGGACGACCCGCGCCGGAAGGTCGGCCGGAATGCGGAACTGCGTCTTCCCTTCCAAATACTTGTCCCGGTAGTCGTAGAACTCCCGGTAGGGGATGACTTCGCCCGGGAGCGAGGCGCGCGGTTCTTCGTTCCCCAGGACGCTGCATTCGATCTCCCGCCCCACGATTCCTTCTTCGACCACGATCTTGGGATCGTAGCGGAAGGCGTGCTTGACGGCGCGCTCCGTCCCGCCGCGTGTTTTGACCTTGCTGATGCCGACGCTCGATCCCAGGTTAGAGGGTTTGACAAAAAACGGAAGGGCGAACTCCCTTCCGATCCGGCCGAGGATGGCCGTCTTCCGTTTTTCCCAATCGGCCTTGTGGAAGGACAGGTATCTCACGACCGGCAGTCCGCGGTCGGCGAAGAGCGCCTTCATCACCGCCTTGTCCATGCCGGCGGCCGAGGCGAGGACGCCCGCGCCCACATAGGGGACGTCCGCCATCTCGAAGATCCCCTGGATCGTCCCGTCCTCGCCGTAGGGGCCGTGGAGGACGGGAAAGTAGACATCGGCCCGGACACGGCCGGGGAGTGAAGAGACAACGTCCCAGGGCAGGAAAGAATGGGCCGGTCCTGCCTCCCGTCGTTCCGGCGGGAGGAGGGGCGAACGGACGCGCTTCCAGCGCCCTCCCCGGTCGATGAAGATGGAAATCACCTTGAACCTGGACTTGTCGATGTTCCGATAGACGGCGGCGGCCGAATTCAGGGAGACTTCGTGTTCGGCCGAACGGCCGCCGAAAAGAAGAGCGATTATTGTTTTGTGGCGCTTCAACGGTTTTAGAAAGGAGATATTTTATAGGATCGGCGCCCGCTTGTCCAACGGCCGGGGCGAGCGGTCAAAGAGCATTCTTGAGGCTCTTGCTCGGATTGAATTTGATCCTTTTTTTCGGCGGGATGGCGACTTCGGCGCCGGTCTTGGGATTCCGGCCTTTGCGGGCCTTTCTCTCCTTGACCTCGAAGCTTCCGAAGCCTGAAAACGTCACCTTTTCCCCATGTTTCAGGGTGCTCTTGATCCCCTCCATCATGGAAGAGAAGGCTTTGGCCGCCTGTGGGGCGGTGATTCCGGCGTCCTTGGACATCCGGATGATGGTTTCTTTCTTGTTCATATCGAACCTCCTTGTCCCTAATGCGCTTAAATCATTGAGACTGCTGAATTTTATGATAAATCTATGAACCTGGACTGTCAAGTCATATTTTCGGATTGACAGTCAAAAAAGGCCTGTGGTCCAGGGAAAGGAGCGCCCCGGCTTGTCCGCCTTTTGCCAGACTCCTCAGCAGAGACGCGGTGCGCGCCTTCACAGCCTTTCCTGTTATGTCCGTCGTATTGACAGAAGTGTCGCTTTCTGTTAGTTTGACAAAGCCCGACCCGGATCACCCTGATGCGGGCGTAGTTCAGGGGTAGAACGTCTGCTTGCCATGCAGAAGGTCGTGGGTTCAAATCCCATCGCCCGCTTGACGAGTGCCATCATGAAAAAAAGGCGCGGTACCCAAGTGGCTAAGGGAGAGGTCTGCAAAACCTCGATGCGGCGGTTCGAATCCGCCCCGCGCCTCCATTCCCCCCAACGGCTTTTTTTTATTTGACTCCCCTTCCTCAAAAGAATATATTTTCCCTGAGATTCGCAAAGGAGGCGCCCATGAATCTTGTCGCTAGAGCCCAAGGAATCCTGATCAAACCCAAGGACGAATGGGTCAAGATCAAGGACGAACCGACCACCGTTCAGCAACTCTTCACTCAGTATGCCGTGATCCTGGCCGCCATTCCTGCGGTGGCCCAATTCATCGGAACCGCTCTCTTCATAGGTTTCCGTATCCCCGGGGGTGGGGGAAGCTGGATGGCGCGCGCATTTTTCTATGCCGTCTTTTCTTATATTCTGAACCTGGCCGCCGTCTATGCGCTCGGGTTCATCATCAATGCGCTGGCGCCGAACTTCTCTTCCACGCAGGATCTGACGAAGGCGATGAAGCTGTCCGTCTACAGCATGACTCCGGCCTGGATCGCCGGTATTTTTCATCTCATCCCCAGTCTGTGGGTCTTGAGCCTTCTCGGGTCCCTGTATGGACTTTACATCCTTTATCTAGGCTTCAACATGCCGCTCATGGGGACTCCCAAGGAGAAAACGACCGGCTATTTTGTCATCAGCCTCGTGGTGGCCGTGGTGCTGATGGTGGTCATCGGTCTCATCCTGCAAGCCGCCTTCGCCATCCGGGGAATAATGACGGTTTTCTGATAGAAGAGGGAGAAAAGGGGTCAGGTCTCAACATTCAACAAGTCAGGCCTGGACAGAGCGGCATTTTTCGTTTGTTGAATGTTGAGACCTGACCCCATGATATTAGGCGTTTTCGAGTTCGGAGACGATTCGGAGAAAGGCCTGATGCGGCGAAGGCGCCCCGGTTATGGAGCGGCCGATAACCATGTAATCTGCGCCTTTGATTAGGGCCTCGGCAGGGGTCATGATCCGCTTCTGGTCCTGGGAGGCCGACCCGGCCGGCCGGATCCCGGGGGTAACGACAAGAAAATCCGGACCGCATTCTTTTTTGATGATCTCGATTTCGTGGGGAGAACAGACGACTCCGTCCAGCCCGGCCGACCGCGCCAACTTGGCCAGTTTGAGGACCTGCTCGGCGGTCGACCTGGAACAACCGATCTCCCGGAGATCGTCATCCTTCAGGCTGGTCAGGACCGTCACGCCGAGCAGGATGGGCTTGAGCC
This sequence comes from Candidatus Aminicenantota bacterium, assembly GCA_016934895.1. GTDB lineage: Bacteria > Acidobacteriota > Aminicenantia > Aminicenantales > UBA8522 > UBA8522. The sequence continues at coordinate 1,099 of JAFGRZ010000271.1, read as the reverse complement.
TTCCCGTCCGGGCGGACTCCTCGCGGGCGGCGCCGGCCGCGGCGGTCATCATCTCCTTTCCGCCCGAGGCGTGAAGCGTGAGCATATGGATGCCGAGCCGGGCGGCCGACCGGACCGCGCCGCCGACGGTATTGGGGATGTCGTGGTACTTGAGGTCGAGGAACGCCTTCTTGCCCATAGCCGCGGCTGCCTCGATCAGCTTCGGCCCCTCGGCCGTGAAGAGTTCCATTCCGATCTTGAAGATGCGGGCATCCTCGAGCTCTCCGGCCAAAGCCAAAGCCCTTTCTTTCGTCCCGACATCGAGGGCGACGATGATTTTCTCCTTGAGCCGTTCTTTATTCTCCATTTCATCCCTCACGGTCAGTCTCCGATTCCAGTTTCTTCATCTCCCTTGAGGAGAGGATCAAAGAGAAGGTGTCAGGATCGACTATAGAGACACCCCTTCCTTCTTGATGGGGGAGGGTCTGGGAGAGGGTGAAGATAAATTCTTTCATCCACCGCCGGTCCTCAGCGTTCCGATGACGTCCTCGATCCTGGCTATGCTCTTCTCCCGGCAATAGCTTTGGATTTCCTTGACGATTCGAAATGACGCCCCGGGATCGACGAAGTTGGCCGTTCCGACCTCCACCGCTCTGGCTCCGACGATCAAAAACTCCAGGGCATCCCGGCCGGTCATGATCCCTCCCATCCCGATGACCGGTATCCGGAGCGCCGAAGCCGCCTGGTAGACCATCCTCAAGGCGACGGGCTTTATGGCCGGACCGCTCAACCCGCCCATGGTGTTGGCCAGCCGCGGCCGGCGGGTCTCCACGTCCACAGCCATGGCCAGGAGTGTATTGATGAGGGAGACGGCGTCCGAACCCGCTTCTTCGGCGGCCCGGGCGACGCTCACGATATCGGTCACGTTCGGTGAAAGCTTGACGATGAGCGGGAGGCGGCTCGCCCCCTTGGCGAGCTTGACGAGCGAGAAGGTGTGATCCGGACTGAGGGCCGGGCAGCGTCCTTCCTTTGCCACATTCGGGCAGGAGATGTTGAGCTCGTAGGCGGCGATGCTCCGGACCTTGTTCAGGTCATCGATGACGGCTGCGTACTCCTCGTC
>JAFGRZ010000270.1 GCA_016934895.1 Candidatus Aminicenantota bacterium | reverse complement strand
TTATTTCTTTTTCAATTATCAGGCGACACCGCTTCTGGTGGTCAAGGCGGACGAGATCGACCTGACGCGGGAAGAAGAGATCTCCGACATTATCGATAAACTTGCTCAGGTCAAAAAGGGCCCGCTGTTTTATGTGCCTGAAAGTTACGCCCAAAGGGACCTTCGGAAGAAATAGAAGCCGAGCCTCTGATAGAAGATAGACTTTACCTCAATCCTGCGATCGAGGCGGGATGGGGAGAAAGGAATGAACATGCCCGAAAAAACCGAATCCGTTGTGACCATACCCTCTCTTCAAGGCAAAAAAGATAGGAGGGAAAGGATCGTCGCCTTGACGGCCTACGATTTTCCCTCCGCTTTGATCCTCGACCGTGCGGGAGTCGATATTGTCCTGGTGGGCGATTCCCTGGGAATGGTGGTCCTGGGCTATGAGAACACCATCCCCGTGACCATGGATGAAATGATCCATCACACCAAGGCGGTGAGCCGGGCGGTGAAGCGGGCGCTGGTCATCGGGGACATGCCCTATTTTTCCTTCCATCAAACCGAGGAGTTGACCATCGCCAATGCCTCCCGGTTCCTCAAGGAAGCGGGAGCCAGGGCGGTCAAAGTCGAAGGCGCCTCGGACCGGCGTCTGGGGCTCATCGCCGCGATGGTCGAGGCCGAGATTCCGGTCATGGGACACGTCGGACTGACGCCTCAATCCATCCATCACCTGGGTCATTTCCGAGTCAGGGGAGGAGACGAGGACGAGGCCCGCAAGATCATCGAAGATGCCCGAAAACTGGAGCAGGCGGGAGTTTTTGCCGTCATTCTGGAGTGTGTTCCCGAAGATCTGGCCGGGGCGATCACGAAGACACTCCGGGTGCCGACCATCGGCATCGGCGCGGGGCCGCTCTGCGACGGCCAGGTCCTCGTCTTCCATGATCTCGTGGGTTTCTCGGGCGATGACCATCCGAAGTTCGTCAAGAGATACGCCGATGTCCAGTCGGTGATCCGTCAGGCCGTCATACAGTATGCGGATGAAGTCCGAAAAGGGATCTTCCCTGACGAGAGCCATACCTATCATCCTCAAAAAAAGGCCAAATCATGAAAAAGATAGCGGCGGTCGAGCGAATGAAAGCGGCCGCCGGAGAAATCAAGACACAGGGCCGGATCCTCGGTTTTGTGCCGACCATGGGTTACCTGCATGAGGGCCACCTCAGCCTGGTGAGGGAAAGCCTGAAAAAGGCGGATGCGACCGTCGTCAGCATTTTCGTCAACCCGCTTCAGTTCGGCCCGCGGGAGGATTTCCGGAGGTACCCGAGGGATCCTGAGCGCGACGAGGCGTTGCTGGAAGAGGCGGGAGTTGATATTTTGTTTCACCCGGCGGATCTCGACATGGTTCCGGACGGATTCCGAACCACGGTGGAGGTCTCAGGGCTCCAGGATAAGCTCTGCGGCCGGTCGAGGCCCGGCCATTTCAAGGGAGTCGCGACGGTCGTCCTTAAGCTTTTCAATATCGTCCGGCCCGATTATGCCTTCTTCGGCCAGAAAGATGCCCAACAGGCGATTATCCTCCGCCGGATGACCAAGGATCTGGACCTGGATACGAAGATCGAAATCCGACCGATCGTCCGCGAAGAAGACGGGCTGGCGCTGAGCTCCCGGAATATGTATCTTAATCCTGAGGAACGGCGCGCCGCCCTCGTCCTCTTCAGGAGCCTCAAGAAAGCCCATGCCATGTGGGCCGCCGGCGAGAGGGAGGCGGGCTCCATCCGCGGGGAGATGCTGCGCCTGATCGGAAGCGAGCCCCTGGCCAGGGTGGATTATGTGGAGATCGTCGATTCCGATACACTCGAAACGGTCGACAGGATCAATGGCAAGACTCTCGTCGCCGTGGCCGTATTGATCGGGAATACGAGGTTGATTGACAATACAATTCTGGGAGGGAAGGGAGAACACCCATGAAAAGAATCATGCTCAAGGGCAAGCTCCACCGCGCCCGGGTGACCGAGACCCAGATCGATTACGAGGGCAGCCTGGCCCTTGACGAGGAACTGATGCTGGCCGCCGATCTGCGGGCCTTCGAAAAGGTCGATGTCTACAATCTCTCCAACGGGGAAAGATTCTCGACGTATCTCATCAAAGCGGAGAGAGGCTCGGGCACGGTGGGCGTCTACGGCGCCGCTGCGCGCAAAGCCCAGACAGGAGATCGGCTGATCGTGGCGTCTTATGTTGTCCTCGATGAGGAAGAGATCGATTTCTTTATGCCGAAAATCCTGATCCTGGATGGGGACAACAAGATTATCGAGGTCAAATGAAGGCCGATCCTGCGAAAAACAATTCGAGGAGAGAACGCGCCCTCGATCATTCGAAATAATGACCAACAAAGGAGGATTCTGCCTTGAAAAAAACAAGACTCTTTTTCGCTCTCTGTGCCTTTCTGCTGATGTCGGTCGGTTCTCAAGGGGCCCAGGATGACTGCTCGAGCTTCCTGGTGACCAAGGGAGCATCCAAAGACGGCTCCGTCATGATCACCTATACGTGCGATGGGGAGTTCTTGCCTCATCTCGAACGGATTCCCTCCCAGGACCATGAGCCCGGTGCCACCATCCCCATTACGGGAAGGGACGGCCAGGTCCGGGGTGAAGTCCGACAGGTCCCTCACACGTATGCGGTGGTCGGGCTGATGAACGAATTTCAACTGGCCATCGGCGAAACCACCTTCGGGGGGAGGAGCGAGCTCCGCAATCCCGACGGTTTGCTTCACTACTTCATGATGATGAACCTGGCCCTGCAGCGGGCCAAGACGGCCCGGGAGGCGATCCGGGTGATGGCCGATCTGGTCGAAGAATACGGATACGCCAGCACGGGAGAATCCTTTTCCATCGCCGATCCCAAAGAGGCCTGGATCATGGAGATGATCGGGCCGGGGCCGGGAGGGAAGGGGGCCCACTGGGTGGCGCTGAAGATCCCGGACGGCTATGTTTCCGGTCATGCCAATATGTCCCGCATCGGGGAGTTCCCCCTTAATGACCCAGAAAATTGCCTGGTTTCGCCTGGTGTGATCTCTTTCGCGAAGGAAAAAGGCTATTACAGTGAAAAATCCGGAAAACCGTTCAGCTTCCGCGATGCCTATGATCCTCCCAAGCCGTCCTCCCTCAGAACATGCGCGGCCCGCGTCTGGAGCATGTTTCGGCGAAGCGCCCCCTCGCAAAACCTGTCGCCGGATTTCCAGCGGGGCGCTCCCGACGCCAAGCCCTACCCGCTCTGGATCAAGCCCGACCGGAAGCTCTCCCTTCAGGATGTGATGAGTATCATGCGGGACCACTACGAGGGAACGGATTTCGATATGACCAAGGGGATAGATGCCGGACCCTTCGGCTGCCCGGTGCGCTGCCGGGATCTCACCTGGGAATTGGACGGGATCACGTACAGCTGGGAGCGTCCGATATCCACGCAACAGACCGGTTTTTCGTTCATTTCGCAGTCTCGAGCCTGGCTTCCCGACGTCATCGGAGGAGTTTACTGGTACGGAGTGGACGATACTTATACGACCTGTTATGTTCCGCTTTACTGCGGCATCCAGGATCTGCCCGATTCGTTCACCGTCGGCGACCTGCAAAAATTTTCCTGGGATTCGGCCTGGTGGGTGTTCAATTTCGTCGCCAACTATGCCAACTTGAAGTATTCTTACATGGTCAAGGACATCCAGGAGGTGCAGTCCGCCCTGGAGGGGCAGGCGCTTTCCCTTCAGCCGATCATCGAGCAGACGGCGCTCGAGCTTCAGAAGACGGATCCGAAGCTTTTGGTCCGGTATCTCACGAACTACTCAGTCGGCCAGGGGGAGCAGGTGGTCAAGCGTTGGAGGGAGCTCGGAGAATATCTTTTGACAAAATACAACGACGGTTATGTCAAGGACGAGAGAGGACGTCCCCGCGGTGTCGGATATCCTTCGGAATGGCTCAGAGAAGTGCTCCGATCCAAACCCGAACAGTTCAAGCTTCCGACCTGGGGGGAGGAAAAGTCGGAAGGCCGGCTCCATTAGCCGGAGTTATTTTGCAGATGAATAATGCCCGCGAAGGCCGGGCCCGCTGGACCGGAACTCCGTTCGATCAGCCCTGGCTGAGGGCCCACTCTTTGAGTTTATCGTACGGGACCTCGCCGCAGAGGACGGCGCTCGTTTCGGGATTGAAGAACGTCGGCGTCCGCAACTGGCCGCCGCACTTGGGGGCGATGACGGGGCGATAGGATCTCATCAAGTCGGCGTTTTTCTCGTCATGCCAGATTTCGAGTTTCTCGAAGCGGATTTTCTGTTCTTTTTCCAGCTGATCGACCAGCGGCATCATGACCCGGCAATGGGGGCACTCCCGGGCGTGGAACATGATCAGTCGGCTCATTTCTTTCTCCTTACAAAGAGGCCGCACCAGCATTCTCCATCTGTTTTCCCCTTATAGGTCTCGTGGACGATGAAGTGGCAGGGGCAGACGAGCTTCAGGTCTTCGTTGAAATCCTTGGTCCGCAGCCGGCAGGGGCAGTACTTGAAACCATGGTTCTGCTCGTTGGCGAAAATGCCGTCGAAGAGCATTTCGACTTTGGCCGTGTCCGGATTAACTTGAAATTCGTTCTTCTCGGCGAACCGCTCGATGACCCGCCGGAATTCATCCCTGGTCATGGTCGTCATGACGGGCTCCATTGTTCTTTCGGCCTCAGCGGAGGAGATCTCCACGTAGGCGTTTTTGACGAGGCAGGTGGGGCAGACCTCAGGGGGCTTGACTCCGTAGTGGATATCGCCGCAAACGAAACAGCGATAAAATTTTTTCATCGGATAGAACGCCGGCTCAACGAGTCGGGAAACGGACGTGGGCGGCTCAGACGAGCTTGGCCGCCTCCTGCTCGAGCTCTGATTTCCGCGTGCAGTAGTAGCCGTTTTTCAGGGCCATGTTTTTGTAAACGGGGCATTTGGGGCAGTCGCAGCCTTTTTCCTCTGTAATCAACTTGCTCTGTTCGATGAGCGGGTGGCAGAATCCTTTTTCGGTCTCTTCGGGCACATAGCTTGGGCAGGTCCGGCAGATGCACATCTCTTTGACCATCCCCAGCTTCTCTTCGAATTCGGCCATCATGGCCGTCGCCTCCCCATCGGTCTTGCCCATTCTTTCGACGAGGAGCTTCTTGATGACGTCTTTCCGGCTCATCTCGACGGGGACTTCCTCGGCGGGCGCCGACGCGGCGGCTTCCACGGCCGGCGCCTCTTCCTCCTTCTTGCAGGAAGCAAGGCCGAAGTAGGCCAGAGCCACTCCCAGCAGGCCGCAGCCGCTCTTCTCGACGAAATGCCTTCTTTTCATAGCGCCTCCTTTCAAAAAAACACTCTCATAGTTTACTAATCTTATCGGAAAATGTCCATATTTATCTTTAAAGCGTTTTCAGATAGGCCATCAAGTCGGCCAGTTCCTGCGCGGACAACCTGGAGAACGAGGGCATGCTCCGGGCCGGGTGAACGAGCTGGCGGCGGATGTTTTCTTCAGTCGCGGGCTTTCCGCTGTAAGGAAGCGATGACCGGCTAAACAGCCCCTTGAGGCCGGGGCCCTGTTTGCCTTCGGCTCGATCGGCATAATGACAGGAAGCGCATAGCTTGGCATAAAGGAGAGCTCCTCTGTCGGCAATTCCTCCATCCGCCGGGGCCCGGGTCGGGAGGGGCGGAGGGAGCGCCGCGGAGGAGACCTCACCTGGAAGGGGAGCCGAGGCCGCCGCCCTAAGGAAAAAATATCCCGCCATCGAGAACATGACGAGCGCGAGGACAAACACGGTCAACCCCAGAGCCGGCATCATTCGGAGGAACTGCCGGTAAAAGCGGGCAATCAGCCATTTCAGGAAGAACACAGCGAGGATAAAAAGACCGATGAAGGCGTGGATGACCGCCCGCAGCGGGAGCGAATCCCCCGCCCGCACGAAAATCGAGATTCCCATGGCGCTCAGGGCGAGAAGAAACACCGCGAAAAGATATCCGGCCAGGCGATGGAAGCGGCGCCACCTTTCAGGATTCGCCTTTTTCTCCGTCCGTCCCATGAGGGCCAGCATGGAAACGGCCGCGGAAAATGCGCCGGCAAGAAAAAACAAGGCGATGATCGATTTGAGAAGATAAACGGTCATTTTCATTCACCCTTGGCTTCAGACATCGGCGGCGCTGAGTCCAGGGAGAGGAATCAAAGCCGCTCAATCGAGGTGGTAGTTGGGGGCTTCCTTGGTGATCATGACGTCATGGACATGACTTTCGCGAAAGCTGGCCGGTGTGATCTTGATGAATTTCGCCTTCTTCTGCAGCTCCACGATGCCGCCGCAGCCGGCGTACCCCATGCCGGCCTTGAGGCCGCCCACCATCATCTGGATGATCCGGGCGGCGGCTCCTTTGAAGGGTACCCGTCCCTCGATGCCTTCGGGCACCAGCTTGCTTTCGCTCAGCGGCGAATCCTGGAAATAGCGGTCGCGGCTTCCTTCCTTCATCGCTTCGATCGAGCCCATGCCGCGGTAGGTCTTGTAGGAACGGCCTTGATAGATCACGGTCTCGCCGGGCGATTCATCGGTGGCGGCGAGCAGGTTCCCAAGCATGACCGAGCCGGCTCCGGCGGCGATGGCCTTGGTGATGTCGCCGGAAAACTTGATGCCGCCGTCGGCGATGACTGGAATCCCCTGGGGATTGGCCACTTGATAAACGTCGGCCACCGCGGTGAGCTGGGGGATTCCCGCTCCGGTGACGATCCGGGTGGTGCAGATCGATCCGGGTCCAACCCCGACCTTGACGGCGTTGATTCCCAGGGCGATCAAGTCGGCGGCCGCCTCGGCGGTCCCGATGTTGCCGGCGATGAGCTCCTGATCGGGGTATTTCGCCCGCAGGCTTTTGACCGTATCCAAAACCCGCTGGGAATGGCCATGGGCCGTGTCCACGACCAGAACATCAACCTTGGCCTGAACGAGGGCCGCGGCTCGTTCCATGGTGTCCGCGCCGATGCCGACGGCCGCGCCGACGCGCAGGCGGCCGAGGTCATCCTTGGCGGCGTCGGGATATTGAATGCGCTTGAGGATATCCTTGTAGGTGATCAGCCCTTTGAGATGGAAGGCTTCGTCGACCATCAGGATCTTCTCGATCTTGTGCTTATGGAAAAGCTTCTCGGCTTCTTCGAGGGATGTCCCGAGGGGGACGGTGACCAGCTCTTTGGTCATCACTTTTTCGACCGGTAAATTGAGGCGGGTCTCGAAGCGGATATCTCTGTTGGTGATGATCCCCAGCAGCGTGTTGTTCTCGTTGGTGATGGGGAGGCCGGAGATCTTGTATTTGTGCATCAGCTCGATCGCCCGATAGATTTTTTCCTGGGGCCTGACCGTGATCGGGTCGACGACCATGCCGCTCTCATGGCGCTTCACCTTGTCGACTTCCTCGGCCTGAATGGAGATCGGCAGGTTCCGGTGGATAATGCCGATGCCGCCCTGCTGGGCGAGCGTGATCGCCATCCGGGATTCGGTGACCGTGTCCATGGCGGCGCTGACCAGGGGGATCTTGAGCCCGATATTCTGGCTCAAGCGTGTGGTCACGTCGACGTCGGCCGGAATCACGGTTGATTTGGCGGGGAGAATCAACACATCATCGAAGGTCAAGCCTTCCTTGATCTTGGCCTCCAGCATGGTTCCTCCTTCAGCGGGCTTTGTGCTTTTTCCTTCCCCGGGGGATCATCGACCGGGCCTGGCGAACCCGCGGGGCGGCTGAAGCTCCATCGGGCTGTCGGTAGTAGAGCGGTTGTTGTTTCCTCTGCTGGGGAAGTTCCTCCTGGACGACGGGCTGGATCAGGAAAAGGTAGCGGACCGTTTCCTCCTCGATCCGATCCATCATGGCCTGGAACATGTCGTAGCTTTCCTTCTTGTACTCGACGAGCGGGTCCCGCTGTCCATAGCCGCGCAGGCCGATGCCTTCCTTGAGATAGTCCATACCCAGCAGATGGTCTTTCCACTGGGAATCGATGACCTGAAGCATGATGATGCGTTCGAACTCCCGCATCCGGGCGGGAGTGAGGATCCGTTCCTTATCATCGTATGCGGCGCGGAACGCAGTGATCAGCTTCTCTCGCAATTCGTCATAACGGATCGCCTCCCAATCCACCCGCATATCGTCAAGGTTGATCCCGAATTGCGTTCCCACGGCCTGCTTCAGAGCCTCGACGTCCCAGTCCTCGGGATTTTTTTCCTTGTTGGCATAACTGTCCAGCTGCCATTCAACCAGCGTCTCGATCAGCTCCTGGACGAAGGATCTCATGTCCTTGCCCTCGAGGATCTCCCGGCGCATCTTGTAGATGGTCTCGCGCTGCTTGTTCATGACGTCATCGTACTCGAGGAGGTGTTTGCGGATGGTGAAATTCTGACCTTCCACCTGGCGCTGGGCCCTCTCGATAGCCCGGCTGACCATCTTGTGTTCGATAGGGACACCCTCGCCCATGCCGATCCGGGCCATCAGGCCCGAGATACGCTCGCTGCCGAAAATCCGCATCAGATCGTCTTCGAGGGAAAGGTAGAAGCGGGAAGAGCCCGGGTCTCCCTGGCGGCCGGCGCGGCCGCGGAGCTGGTTGTCGATCCGCCGGGCCTCGTGGCGCTCGGTGCCGAGAATGTGGAGTCCGCCCATTTCAATGACCTTTTGGTGGGCGTCTTCGGTGACCCTCTTGGCCTCGGCCAAGGCCTTTTCCCATTGCTCCTGGTCGGCCTTGAGCGGATCAATCCCCGCCTTGTGGAGGTGCTCCCGGGCGAGGAACTCGGGGTTGCCGCCGAGCAGGATGTCCACTCCGCGGCCGGCCATGTTGGTGGCAATAGTCACGGAGCCGAGCCGGCCGGCCTGGGCGATGATGGCCGCCTCCATCTCGTGGTATTTGGCGTTGAGCACGACGTGTTTCAGCCCCCGTCTCCGGAGAAGGTGGCTCAGGTGTTCGGATTTTTCGATGGAGACCGTGCCGACGAGGACCGGCCGTCCCATTTTGTTCAGCTCGACGATCTCGTCGAGAGCGGCCTCCCACTTTTCGCCCGACGTCCGGTAGATCACGTCGGGATGTTCGGTCCGGATGAGAGTCTTATTGGTGGGGATCTCAACGACATCCAACTTGTAGATGTGGTGAAACTCAGTGGCTTCGGTGACGGCCGTTCCGGTCATACCGGCCAGCTTGTCGTACATGCGGAAGTAGTTCT
>JAFGRZ010000048.1 GCA_016934895.1 Candidatus Aminicenantota bacterium | reverse complement strand
CTCGAGGTGGCCGACGTGCCGAAACCTCTCCAGGGTGCCCCCATCGCCCTCATCATCGCCGGGATCATGGCTTTGGCCTTTTTGGGATTTTCGGGGATGATCAAGTGATGAACATTCTCGTTCCGGTCATCACCATGACGGCCCTGGGGCTTGTCTTTTCCCTTGGACTCGTTTTTGCTTACAAGAAGCTCGCCGTCGAGATCGATCCCCGGGTGGAAAAGATCAACGAATCCCTGCCCCAGGCCAACTGCGGCGCCTGCGGCTATGCCGGCTGCCAGGCCCTGGCGGAGGCCATCGCCGCCGGAAAAGCGGCCGTCGATAGTTGTCCCGTCGGCGGGAGGGAGACTGTCGAAAAGATTTCCGCCATCCTCGGTATCCAGGCCGTGGAAACGGTCAAGAAGGTGGCCCGCCTGCACTGCCGGGGCACCGGGGATGCGGCGCCGCGGCGGAGCGAATACCTGGGCCTCAAGACGTGCTACGCCTCGCACCTCATGGGGGGTGACAAGCTGTGCACCTACGGCTGCCTGGGGCTCGCCGATTGCGTCCGCGCCTGCCCATTCGATGCCATGGCGATGTCGCCCGACGGGTTGCCGGTTGTTGATGAAGAAAAATGCACGGCCTGCGGAAAATGCGTCGATGCCTGTCCGCGCAACCTTCTCGAACTCCATCCCCTGGCCCAGAATATTCTCGTTTACTGCCGTTCCAAGGATCGCGGCCCCGTTGCCAGGAAAGCCTGCAAGAATGCCTGCATCGCCTGCGGCATCTGCTCGCGGGCCTGCCCTGAGGCCATCATTCTCGAGGACAACCTGGCCGTGATCACGGATTACAAGAAGATCGACCCTGAAAAAATCCCGGCGATCGAGAAATGCCCGACTCAAGCCATCGGACGCCTGAAGAAGGAAAATGAAGGATAGCGGCACGGTCATACGCACTCAGGACGGCCTGGCCTGGGTTAAGGTTTCGCCCCAGGTCGCATGCTGCGAATGTTCCGCCCGGGCCCTCTGCTCGGCCAAAAAGGATGAACAGGGAAAGCTGGCCGTCCGCAATACGGTCGGCGCCCGGCCCGGGGACGAAGTGGAAATCGAAGTGCCGGAGAGCGACTACAGCCGCGCCCTGATCGCGATTTTCGGGTCTCTGCTCGTTGGTTCTCTGGCCGGCCTGGCCCTTGGTTATCTAATTTCTCCGCTAAGAAACCTGGCGCCCGGGGAAAACGGTTTCATCGGCCTCATCGTTGGCCTTGGCCTCGGCGCTCTGATCGTCCATCGGCGCTTCCGGGCCGGCCGGCTTGATTCCGGCTGGCCGGTGATCATCGCCATTCTCAAAAAGGGAGGACTCCATGGATAGACGCGACTTCCTGAGATTTTTGTTGGCCTCACCGCTGGCCTCTTCTCTTTTGTCGATCCCGCGCCTCGAGGAAGCCGGCTCCGCCCTCTACCTGATCGCCGATAATCCCCAGGACTCCCTTCCGTCTATTCTTGCCGAGTTGGAAAAAAGAGGGATCATTCACGGCCGCCCATTCGCCTTCCGCGGACCGCATCCCCTCGCGAAAGAACTTCGGGCATGTCTTCTCCGGGACGGCTGGGAAGAAGCCGGCCGGACAGCATCGCTTTCGCTGACCCTGGCTTTCCAACCTTTGCTTCAATCCGCGGCACCCTCTTTCACGCTGGTCAAGAACGGCCATATCCGGGATCTCCGGACCCGTGAGCTCGGGACATTGTGGCAAGAAATGAACCGCCGCAATTCGGCCTCAAGCTGCCTGACCATTGCGTCCTTTATGAGGCCCACTCCCTTCCCTGCCCCCGGACGGTCCGCGACGGTCTTTGTCGACGGCCATAAGCATGAGACTTTGTCCCTGAAGAAAAACCAGGTGCGGCGATACCGGACTCTTAATGGCGAGATCCGGATCCGGATTGAAGACGGAAAGGCGGAGGTCCTGGCATCTTCCTGCCGCCACAAGATCTGTCAATCGTCCGCGCCGGCCTTCCGCGCCGGGGAACGGATCGTCTGTGCGCCGAATCATTTTCTTTTGACCATCGATGGTCCCCGTTTTATCGATACGGTCACCGGTTAGGAAGACCGCTTTCGCCGGCCTCCTCCTGATCCTAATTGGGGCGGGCTGCCGGAGCTCTTCCCGGTGGCATCAATACACGGTTCTTTTTTTTGACACGGTCTGCGATGTCCAGGTCTTCTGCCCCGCATCTCAAGTCCACGAGACACAGGCGGAACTCCACCGCGTCTTCTCGGCCATCGAGACCCACTTTTCTCCGGACCGGTACGACCTGTCCTCTCCGGCCGTGCTCGAGCTTTACGGCAAGGCCCGGCGGCTTTATTGCGACTCCGGCGGCTATTTCGATATCAGCGTCGGGGCGCTGACCCGGCTCTGGGGTTTCTCGACAAAATCCTATCGCCTTCCTCAGCCCGAGGAGATCGCAACGGCCCTCCTGAGCGTCGGCCAGGAAGCAATCCGCGAGCAAGCGGGCTCTCTCATCCTGCCGCCGGGGATGATTCTTGACTGGGGAGGCCTGGCCAAAGGATGGGGCATCGACCGCGCCGTTGCGGCCCTCCGCGACCTGGGAATCACCCGGGGCTTTGTCAACGCGGGAGGAGACCTTTTTTGCTGGGGAAGAAATCCTTCGGGCTCCGCCTGGAGGGTGGGCATCCGCCACCCGAGGCAAGCGGGTTATCTTGGCATCCTATCCGTCACCTCCGTCGCCGTGGCCACATCCGGGGATTACCAGAGATTTTTTGAGAAAAACGGCGTCCGCTATCATCACCTCTTCGATCCGCGCACAGGTTATCCGGCGCGGGGTAAACAGAGTGTGACTGTCGTCGGGCCGGAAGGGGCCCTTTGCGACGGTCTTTCAACCGCCCTCTTTTCCTCTCCCGCCCCCGATGACATCCTCGCCCGGTATCCGCAATACGGAGCCGTTATCGTCGACGCCGCCGGGAACCTCAGGCTCCTTGGAAAGTCCTATCCGCTCGAAATTCTTTAGCCCCCCGCTCTCCCCGCGCCAAGACGTCTTCCCAACGCCGTCCGCAGAGAAGCGCCTTTATATCTTCATGGGCATGATGACATAAGTGAATTTGATCGCTTCTTCGAGATCCGGCTTCATGACCACGGCGCTGTTCTCGTCCTTGAGTTCCAGACGGATCCTTTCGGAATGAACCGACATCAGAAAATCCAGCAGATATTGGGAATTGAACCCGATTTCGATATCCTCTCCTTCGTAGCTGACCTCGAGGTCGTCCCGGGCCTCTCCAATCTCGGGATTCGATGAAAACAATTTGAGATTCTTTTGGCCGATCGAGAACTTGACTCCTCGCGATCTCTCCGTGGACAGGAGAGAAACCCGCCGGATGGCCTGGCTGAAATCCTCGTTCAAAAGCTGCAGGACATGCGGATTGTCTTTCGGAATCACGGCCTCAAAATTCGGGAACTTGCTCTCTATGATTCTGGAGATGAGCATACGGTTTCCGGCCCGAAAGAACAAATTGTTTTCATCCCGGTCGAACTCGATCGCCTCGTCGATCATTTTGCGGAGCTCGCCCAAGGATTTCTTGGCGACGATGACCCGGATTTCCTCCTCCAGCCGGAGATCCTCAAGAAACGTAGAAGCGTAAGATAGACGGTGACCATCCGTGCTGACCATTTCCATGGTCCCGTTTTTCAAGATCAAAAGAGCCCCGTTCAAATAATATCTTTGCTCCTGGGCGATCGAAAAATAAACCCGGTCGATCATCTCCCGGAACAGCTCACCCGCTATGTTGATCCTCTTCTCAAACGTGCCTTGCGGCACCTGAGGAAAATCCTCCTTGGGAAGGCATAAAACCCTGAACTGACTCCTTCCGCAACTGATTTCCATCATCAGGTCGTCATTTTCCTCGAAAACGATGGTTTGTTCATCCGGCAGGGATTTGACGATTTCAAATATTTTCTTTCCCGAGACAGTGACCGCTCCCGGTTCCTCGATATTCGCCTGAATATGCGTATTCAGGCCGACTTCGAGGTCTGTGCCGGTCATCTCGACCTGATCGGGAGTCGCCTGGATAAGGATATTCGCCAGGATCGGCATCGTGTTTCTTTTCTCAACGATCCCCTGCAATAATTGAAGTTCATCAAGGATGGTCTCTTTGGCGATGGAAAACTTCATTTTTGCACCTTTCTCATGGTTCTCTTATCTTTCTTTTACTAATAATATAGATACTCTATTGAAGAAGAATAATAAAATCAATTGGAAATGTGCAAATCATCACTAACTCATTGATAAGCTTATTGAATCAAACCAATCAAATTGTTGATTTCTTTGTTGAATTCGGAATTCTTGCGCCGCAACTTGTGGATTTTCCTCACGCTGTGCAAGACGGTCGTGTGGTGTTTCCCGCCGAATTTTTTACCGATTTCAGGGAGGCTTGCCTTGGCCATTTCCTTGCAGAGGTACATGGCGATCTGCCTGGGGAAAGCCACCTTGGGGGAATTGTTCTTGGACTTGAGCTG
>JAFGRZ010000269.1 GCA_016934895.1 Candidatus Aminicenantota bacterium | reverse complement strand
TCCGGGACGGACCGGACGCCGGCGATGATGCTGGTTGAAGAAAAAGCGCCGACTTCGAGGCGCTGTTCGCCGGGAAGAAAGCTCAGCGAGGCCGCGGCCAGCTCGCCCGAGATATCTTTGAGGACTTGATACGCCCGGTCGCGGGTGAGGACCCGGGCGGTCATGCTCGGAACGACCAGCGCCTCCGGTCCTTCCACACCCGGAGAATAGAGGCGGTAGTCCCCGAGCCCCTGGGGCTGATAAAAGACAAGATAGAAATAGGGAGGGAGTCCGTATTCGACCGCCCCCTGGTAATACCAGAGTTCCACCGGCCAGACCTGGGAAAAAGCGGTGAAGGCCTGCCGCTCCAGGGGCTTCCCGAGAAGAAGATAGAAATACCCCCTCTCCGTCTGGCTGCCGCGCCCGGCCGATTCCCGTCCGAAATTCTGATCCGCAAAACGGACCCTCTCCATATATTCCTTGAAGAATTCGTTCTCCGAGGTGTCGGGGTAGGGGTCGCGCTGGCGCCAGAAGAAGCGGATGAATTTTTCCCGGTCGGCGTCGGTCCGGAGCCGGCCGAAAACTTCGCGTTCCGCCTTGGTGATGATGGGCGAAACATCCTCGAGCCACTCGCGGAAGCGGGAAGAGAGGTCGTCCCGAGAAGGCGAGGTTACGGCGGTGAGCAGGAGAAAAATCGCTGCAACAACCGTTTTCTTCATCAGTATCCTCACGTCTTCAAATTAGCACAAGCCCATATTCGTTTCAAATTCCGTGCCAAAACCCTGAGGCGTTCTTGACTTTGGGCGGGGGTTCTTTTATAGTGCCGACTTTTCCGGGCGAAAAACGAAAAGCGAGGGCCATGCTTTAAATAAAGCTGGAAAATCCCCGGATGTTGAAATGACGATTGAGAGATAATTCTATTTTGTCCTGTAAAGATATTTTACGCGCGGGCCGCAAGATTTTTATCGCCCGGAGACGGCGGATCCATGTCTTGAGGACAAGGCTTGAGAGAAATCCGGAAATTGACGGGGACCGTCTTATAAAGCTTAGGATGGCACGAAAAATGCTGAATACGACAACGACGGTCATCCATACCGAGGAGGTGCGAATAGGTGACAAACAGGACAGTGATCCTCAGGGGAAATGGAGATAGGCTCTTTCCATCCATCAACACAAGGAGGGTTTCATGAAGAAGCGGATTTCATTTGTCTTTCTCGCTCTTGTTCTTGTCTTTCCTTCGCTGATCCTCTCCCAATCCAGAGAAACGGGGGCCATCCTCGGCCAGGTCAGTGACGGCCAGGGAGCGTTCCTTCCAGGAGTGACCGTCACCGTTTCCGGTCCCAACCTGATGGGCACCCGCTCCGCCGTCACCGATGCCGAGGGCATGTACCGGTTTCCGGCGCTTCCGCCGGGAACCTACACGGTCAAGGCCGAACTGGACGGGTTTCAGACGATCATCCGTGAAAACGTCCGGCTGACCACGACCGTCAGCCTGACCGTCGATTTCACGCTCGAACAGTCGGCCATCCAGGAAGAGGTGACCGTCGTCGCCCAGGCGCCGACCGTCGACGTCAAATCAACCGAATCCGCCTCGGTCACCCTTTCCAGCGAGATCCTGCGCAACATCCCTTACAGCCAGTTCACCGCCGAAATCGTCCAGCTGGCTCCCGGAGTCACGACCGACGACGTCGCCTACGGCGCCGCCTCGAGCACCGGCATCGCTTACACCATGGACGGCGTCAACGTCGCCGACCCGGAGGCCGGCTCGGCCTGGGTCTTCCTGGACCACAACATCATCGAGGAAGCCAAGGTCATGGGCATCGGACTCCCGGCCGAGTACGGGAATTTCACAGGCGTCATTTTCAATCTGATCACCAAGTCCGGCGGCAACCAGCTCTCCGGACATTTCGAGGTGGATTATCAAGGCGCGTCGGATTTCTTCGTGAACGACAACAACGACGCCTATATCGAGGATTTTCCGGAGCTGACCGCGCCGAAGTCGGAACTCATGGATTTCAGCGCCCATCTCGGCGGCCCGATCAAAAAAGACAAACTCTGGTTCTATCTCGGCCTCCAGTACTACCGCACCCAGGACACCCCGACCGGCTTCCCCGAAGCGCTCGACTACAAGCAGCCGCACGGCTTCCTCAAGCTGACCTCGCAGATCTCGCCGAGCACGAACCTGACGGCTTCCGTCCAGGTCGATTCCTATAACGGGATCAACCGGGCCGTCTTCGGGTTCGAACACCCCCAGCTCAGCCCGGATACGACCCTGACCCAAACCTCGCCCGAAGTCGTCGGAAACTTCAGCCTGACGAGCATCTTCAGCTCCAAGTCTTTCTTCGACGTCAAGGGCGCCTTCTTCTGGGGCTACTACTACCTCGACCCCGAGAACGGCATGGACATTCCCGGCCACTATCTGGAGGACCAGAACAAATGGGTTGACAACGCTTATCATTTCGGTTACTACGACCGCAGCCGCTTCCAGGTCAACGCCAGCTACACGCATTATGTCGAGGACTTCATCGGCGGCGACCACGACTTCAAATTCGGGGTCGAAGCGGAACGGTCCTGGGTGAGGAACCGCTTCGGCTACACGGGGCCCAATTATACGTACTATTACGACTATGCCCAGGGCGAGCCCTATCTCGCCTACCAGTACGAGGGCTATGACCTCAACACCTACTACACCCGACTGGAAGGCTTCGTCCAGGATTCCTGGCAGGTCACGCCGCGGCTCAACGTCAGCGTCGGCCTGCGTCTCAGCCAGAACTGGGGCACGGTCAAGGACGTGGAGGGCGTCGTTTACAACACCTTCCGTTTGGCCCCGCGCGCCGGTTTCACCTTCGACGTCTTCGGCGACAAGACGACGGTCCTCAAGGCCCACTACGGCCAGTTCACCGAGGCCATGCTCTCCAGCTACCACGACCGGATGAACCCCGCGGCGGCGATCAGCGATTTCGTCGCCTACTACTGGGACGGCGAGCAGTACGTCGAGGATTACCGGATCGTCTACGAAAACCTCTACAAGATGAGCGACGACATCAAGCACCCGTACATGAACCAGTACGTGGTCTCCCTGGAAAGGGAACTCTTCAAGGACGCCTCGATCAGCGTTTCCTACATCAACCGGAACTGGAAAAACATCATCGGGCAGTACGATCTCCTGGCCGACTATAACCCTGTCGAGGTGTATGTCCCCGACCTGAACCAGACTTACACGATCTACGAGCGGACGGATGAGACCGTCGGGAATTACGAGTACATCATCGACAACATCGAGAAGGGCCAGCCCTGGATCACCCTCGATCCCTATCGGAAATACTGGGGCCTGGAATTCCTCTTCAACAAGCGCTTCTCCAACAGGTGGCAGCTTCTCCTCTCCTACGTCTACTCCAAGGCCTACGGAACGATCGATAACGGGTTCGCCGACGACATCGGCTATGGAGACCGGGACGGGCTGAAGACCGCCGATCCCAATTTCTGGATCTACGCCGACGGCAACTCCACCTACGACCCCACCCACATGTTCAAGCTCCAGGGCACCTACATCCTGCCCTTGGACATCAGCTTCAACGTCTACTACCGGGCGATCACAGGAAACGCCTGGACCACCCGGTACCGGACCGCCTACTACAACCAGGGACGGATCACCTTCCTTGCCGAAGAGCGGGGCTCAAACCACTACCCGATTCTAAGCCTCCTCGACCTCCGACTGGAGAAGATCTTCACCATGGCCCAGAAATACCGGCTCGGCGTGATCTTCGACATCTTCAACGTCTTCAACGCCGACACGATCAGGAACTGGGGAACGCGGATCGGTTACGATTGGATCCCCGGGGATTACCCCTCGACTGAAGGACACACGCTTTACAACATCACCACTCCCCGCCAATACCGGCTCGGCGTCCGATTGATGTTCTAGCTCAAGCGCCCGCAGCGTCCATCGGGGACGGTCCCGAAAAGGGACCGTCCCCTTTTTTTTGAGCGGGCCCGGACAGGTCTTTGTGCTAAAATGGTATCCTATGCTCCAAAACAAGAAACGTCTTGTCCCGGTCGTCGGCCTCTTCATCATCCTCGCCATCGCCGCGATCGTTTATCTTTTGATACGGCCGACGCGTCCGGATTTTTCCCGGCTCAGGGGAGAGGAGAATTTCAACGTCATCCTCATCACCCTGGACACGACCCGGGCCGACCGCCTCGGCTGCTACGGCTTCTCCCGCATCGAAACCCCCGCCATCGACGGCTGGGCCGCCCGGGGCGTCAAGTTCGAGACCTGCATCGCCCCCACCCCTCTCACTCTTCCCTCGCATTCCTCGATTTTCACCGGGGCCCTGCCCCTCTTTCATGGGGTCCGGGACAACGGCGGCTTCATCCTGCCCGAAGAACTGACCACCATGACCGAAGTCTTCAAGAGCCGGGGATATGCCACGGGCGCTTTCATCGGCGCTTACGTACTCGACTCCAAGTGGGGCCTCGGCCAGGGCTTCGATTTCTATTTCGACCGCTTCGACCTCGGCAAGTTCGACAAGATCTCGCTGGGAACGGTGCAGCGGCCCGGCAACGAAGTCATGGACGAGGCGTTGAGGTGGCTCGAAGAAAAGAGAGGAGCGGACTTTTTCGCCTGGATCCACCTCTATGATCCGCATACGCCTTATGAGCCGCCGCCGCCCTTCGCCGCCAAATACGCCGGGAATCCTTACCTGGGAGAAATCGCTTTCGTCGACTCCCAGTTGGCCCGGCTGGAGCATTATCTCGACAAAACGGGTCTCGCCGAAGATTCTTTCATCGTCATCGCCGGCGACCACGGGGAGAGCCTGGGTGAGCACGAAGAAGCCACCCATGGTTTTTTCATCTATCAAGAAGCGATCCACGTCCCGCTCATCTTCGTCACTCCTTTCTCCGTGCTCCAGGGTGTATCGGCCCCGGCCGTTGTTTCCCTAATCGACATCATGCCCACCGCGCTCGAGATGGCGGGTCTTCCCGTCCCCGGCCAGGTCCAGGGGGAGAGTCTCGTTCCCTTCTTTTTTCAGCCCGAGAAGGAAGCGGGCCGTTATGTCTATTCGGAGACTTATTATCCCCGCTTCCATTACGGGTGGTCGGAGCTGCGCGGCTTCCAAAACAAGCGGCAAAAGCTGATTCTCGCTCCCCAAAAGGAGCTCTATGATCTGGCCGCCGATCCCGACGAAACCAGGAACCTGGCCCTGATCGAAAGCGGTATCCTGAACACGCTCGATGCCGCCGCCGCCGGCTTCATCGAGGAGCGCAGCCGGAACGCCTATGAGCTCGACATCCGCAAGGTCGATCCCGAGACGCGGGAGAGACTGGCCGCCCTCGGCTATGTCGGTTCCTTCACCGATTCCTCCAAGCTCGAAGACAAAGTCCTGGCCAACCCGAAGGAGAAGATCGTCGTCTTCAACGAGCTCTCCCGGGCCAGGGAGATGGGCATGAGAGGGCGGGCCGACGAAGCCGTCGCCGTCATCCAACGGATCCTCGTCGACGACCCGGAGATCAGCGACGCCTACTTCGCCATCGGCAACATCCACTTCAAGGCGCGAAAATACCGGGACGCCATCCCCTACTTCGAGAAAGCCCTGGAGCTCAAGCCCGACGACACGTTCTGCGTCATCAACATCGCCAACTCCTACCTGAATATGGGACGGCCGGGTGACGGCGAGAATTTCGTCATCGATTACCTCAAAAAAGGGTTCTCCGACCCGCAGCTCTACTTTCTGCTGGGCACATTGACGTTCATCCAGAAGAAATATGACGAGGCGCTCAAATATTATGACGAATGCCTGTCCCACAACAGCGACATGGCCGCCGCCCACAATGCCATGGCCGCCATCTCCATCATCAGAGAAGACCTCGTCCGGGCCGAAAACCACATCGCCGCGGCCATGGCGATCGACCCGGGGCTTTCCAATCTCAACTACAACCGGGCCGAACTCCTGGAGAAACAGGGACGGCTGCAGGAAGCGGCGGAGGCTTATCGCGAGGAACTGAAGAACTCACCGTATCACTACAAGGCCAGCTTCAATCTCTCGCGTGTCTTCCGGATGATGGGCCGGGCGGACGAAGAAGAGAGATGTCTCCGTTCGACGATGGAGATCAACCCGGAGTTCCCGTTAAGCTACTTCTACCTGGCCCGCCTCTATCTCAATCGCGGTACAGACTATGAAGAGGCGATCCGGTTGACCGAGAAGGGGATCGAACTCCGGCCCGATCCCAAGGACCTTCCCCTGGGATATTTCCTCCTCGCCGACCTCTACAGCCGGTTGGGGGATCCGAAGCGGGCCGCCGAATACGCGCGCAAGGGCCGGGAAATCACCGGCCGCAAATAATCCGCGGCTCCGCAAAAATTCACCCTTGCATTCTCTTCCCCCATTCATTACACTCAACCCTTCTTCATCATGCGATTTATCGCCGACCTTCACATCCATTCCAAGTTCAGCCGGGCGACCTCCCGCGATATGACGCTTGACAACATCGCCCACTGGGCCAAGATCAAGGGCATTTCACTCGTCGCCAGCGGCGACTTCACCCATCCCGAGTGGTTTTTCCTGATGAAAGAGAAACTGGAACCGGAGGGAAACGGGACCTTCCGTTTGAAAAGCATCCTTCCTCCCGCCAACGGTTATCTCAAGGGGATGGCCTGCCGGCCGGACGAGGTCCACTTCATCCTCTCCACCGAAATCAGCTTCATCTATTCGAAAAAGGGCCGGGTCCGGAAGATCCATCTGCTGCTCCTGGCGCCGGACTTCGAATCCGTCGAAAAGATCAACAACCGGCTCGCCGGCCTGGGAAACCTGCGCTCAGACGGCCGCCCCATCCTCGGCTTGGACGCTCGGCAATTCGTCCGCATCGTCGCCGACATTTGCCCCCGCTGCGTCGTTATTCCCTGCCACATCTGGACGCCCTGGTTCTCGCTCTTCGGCTCCAACTCCGGATTTGACACGATCGAGGAATGCTTTGAGGAAATGACGCCGTTTATCTTTGCCCTCGAAACAGGCTTGTCCTCCGACCCGCCGATGAATTGGCGGCTCTCCGCCCTGGATCGGTATGCTCTCGTCTCCAATTCGGACGCCCATTCTCCATCCCGCCTGGGCCGCGAGGCCAACGTCTTCGATACCGACTTCAGCTTCAAGGGATTGGTCGAAGCCCTCCGGAGCCGGGATCCCGCTCATTTCCTTTACACCATCGAGTTCTTCCCGGAAGAAGGGAAATATCACTACGACGGCCATCGCAAGTGCGGCGTTCTCCTCTCTCCCCGGGAATCGCTCCTCCATAAGGACCTCTGCCCCAAGTGCGGAAAGAAACTGACCGTCGGGGTTTTGCACCGCGTCGAGGAACTGGCCGACCGGGAGGAAGGCGCGCGGCCGCCGTTCAAGATCCCTTATCG
>JAFGRZ010000268.1 GCA_016934895.1 Candidatus Aminicenantota bacterium | reverse complement strand
GCTTTTCCCACAGCGTTTCGACCTTCGACGACGGTGGGAAGAGGAAGATTGAAGATCTGATCTTTTCTCTCGGCTTTTCCGGGCTGAATAGGCGTAAGTTTTGACAGCATCGCCGCTTCCTTTTCCTTTTTCGGTATCCACCTTGCCATGCCTCGACGGTCGGGTCAATCACCCTTTTGGATGAAACGAGGGGTGAAATTCTTTTCGCCGCTCCGCCGGAGCTGGTTTCACCCCGGCATTGACTTTTGAGGCGCCCTGGAACGGCCGGGATATCCTTGACAAAGAAACGAGCGGCGGATAGAATGAGCCGATCATCCAACCCCTGGAGTATTTCGTGGCCGAAGACGAACGATTGGTCAAAAAAATCGCCGCCAAAAGCGAGGATTTTTCCCGATGGTACCTGGAGATCATTCGCAGGGCGGAGCTGGCGGACTACGCTCCGATGAAAGGCATGATGGTCATTCGGCCCGACGGATACTCGATCTGGGAAAATATCCAGAGGCTCCTGGACGGACGCATCAAAGACTCCGGGCATGTCAACGCCTATTTCCCTCTGTTCATACCCGAGAGCTTCCTCCGGAAGGAAATGGAACATTTAAAGGGCTTCGCTCCCGAGGTCGCCTGGGTGACTCATGGGGGACAGGAGGAGCTGGAGGAACGGCTGGCCGTTCGGCCGACATCGGAAGCGGTCATCGGATCGATGTACGCCAAGTGGATTCACTCCTATCGCGACCTTCCGGTTCTGATCAACCAGTGGGCCAATATCGTGCGCTGGGAGAAAGTCACCCGGCCATTCCTCAGGACCACGGAGTTCCTCTGGCAGGAGGGGCACACGGCCCACGAGACATTTGACCAGGCCCAGGACGAAACCATCAAGATCCTTTACCTCTACAAAGAATTCGTCGAGTCGGAGCTGGCCATACCGGTCGTCGAGGGCCGCAAAACGCCCCGGGAAAAATTTGCCGGGGCGATGGAAACATACGCCATCGAAGCCTTAATGTCGGACGGGAAAGCCCTTCAGATGGGGACGTCGCACAACCTCGGCCAGCACTTCTCCAAGGTCTTTGATATTCGTTTCGAGGATCGCGAACAAAAACGGCAGTATGTCTGGCAGACCTCCTGGGGGGTATCCACCCGGCTGATCGGCGCTCTGGTGATGACCCACGGCGACGATTCCGGCCTGCGGTTCCCCCCGCAGGTCGCTCCGGTCCAGATCGTGATTGTTCCTATCTCGATAGGCAACTGGAAAGAAAATGTCCTGCCCGTCGCCGTTTCCGTTGAGAAAGATCTCCGGCGGGCCGGCTGGCGCGTCCGGCTGGATGCCCGGGAGGAATTTACGCCCGGCTGGAAATTCTCCGAGTGGGAGATGCGCGGAGTTCCCCTCCGGATCGAGATCGGGCCGCGGGATGTCAAGGAAAACCGCGCCGTTCTGGTTCGGCGGGATGTCCGGAAAAAGGATTCCGTTGATCTCGGGGAACTGATCTCACGGGTCAAAGGAACGCTCCGGGAGATCCAGGCGTCCTTGTTCGATCAGGCCCTCCGTTTTCAACGCGAAAACACCAGGACCGTTTCTGACTATGACGAGTTCAAGGAGGTCATCGAGTCCAAACGGGGCTTCATCAGCTGCGGCTGGTGTGGAGACGAGTCCTGTGAAGCCCGCATCAAGGAGGAAACGATGGCCACTGTTCGTGTGATCCCTTTGAAAAGAGACAGAGAGGACATCGGCCCTTGCGTTTGCTGCCGGAAGCCGGGCCGCGAGTCAGCGCTATTCGCCCGCGCCTACTGAAATCCGCCGGCTGTGCCTCGAAACGAGAAAAAAAGGGTGAACGGCTCAGATCCAGAGGCTGAATTCAGAGACCAGAGAGAGAATATGGTGGAGGTCCAAATCCGGGGGAGAGGGGTGAGCGACGAGCGCGTTCTGGCCGCCATGCGCAAGGTCCCGCGTCACCTTTTCATCCCTCCGGAGCTCCGGCGCTTTGCCTATGGAGACGAGCCGCTTCCTATCGGAGAAGGCCAGACGATCTCGCAACCCTACATCGTCGCTTATATGACGGCGGCCCTTGAGCTCAAGGGAGGGGAGAGGGTTCTCGAAGTGGGAACGGGCAGCGGCTATCAGACAGCGGTCCTGGCCGAAATTGTCCCTCTGGTCTTCACGGTGGAGGTGATCGGCCCCCTTTTTGAAGGAGCCCGACTGGCTCTGGAGGGGCTTGGCTATGCGAATGTCCGGTTTCGGCTCGGTGATGGGACGCTGGGCTGGGAAGAGGAGGCTCCTTTTGACTCGATTATCGTCACCGCCGGGGCCGAAAGGGTTCCCGAGAGACTGCCCAAACAGCTTGCCCCCAACGGACGCATGATCATTCCGGTGGGATCGGGTTTCCAGGAGCTCGTCCTTATCGTTCGCGAGGGGAAAGGATTCCGAAAAAAAAAGCTGTTGCCGGTCCGGTTCGTCCCCTTGGTATCGAGCCATTGATTTCCTCAAGGCGGATGGACGGCCGGGCGCCGCGCCGAAGGCAGAGCCAAATGATGAAGAAAAACATGATCGTCTTCCTCGTCCTCCTGGCGCTCTTTTGCTCCGGCCAGACGGGGAAAGACAGGTTCATCAAAGTCTTTTTCCCTGATGGGTTTTCGGTCACCGCCGAGCTCGCTGTGTCCGTTGAGGCCAGGGCTCGAGGCTTGATGTTTCGGGAACGGATCGAAGAAGATCAGGCGATGTTATTCCTCTTCGAAGAAGAGGATATCCATCCCTTTTGGATGAAAAACATGCGCTTCCCGATCGACATCCTTTGGCTGGATGGGGAGAGGAGAATCGTTCACCTGGAAGTCTCCGTCCCGCCGTGTTTCAGAGAGCCCTGCCCTTCATATGCTCCCGCTGCGGCGGCCGCCTATGTGCTTGAACTTCAATCCGGCTTTGCCGAGGCCCACCGCCTGCGGGAATCGGACCGCCTGGAGTTCATCCTTCCCAAGGATCTCAACGGATTTCGAAGTCGATGACTTTGACGGCGCTTTTCCCGCTGAGTTTGTCTTTGAGCACGGCTTTGAACTTGTATTGACCCGCCGGGACCCGGCCGCCCAGGGTGAGGCTGTTTTGAGCATACAAGTCCATAACGGGTGTCCGGGTGGTGTAATGGAAATTGAGCATTTCGGGCCACTCCTGAAGGACCTCTCCCTCCGCATCGAGCAAGGCCATATCCTGGGTGTACCAGATCTCGTAGAGACCTTCTTTCTTGCTGGTGAAGACGTTGAGCGGTTCGTAATAGACCAAAAGCTCCCCATCCTTTCCCAGGATCGGATTGGGCAAAGGAACATAGGAGCCGAAACCGATGATGTTCGAGCAAAAATGGAGATTCCGAAACCCCAGTTCGCTCGTGTTCTGAATTTCGATGATCCTTTCCTTGAGTCGCAGGATCTCGCTTTCCTGAGCCCGGCCAAAGGAACCTGTCAGGATCATCATGACGGCCAGCCAAACGAATCGTTTCATCAGATTTCTCCTTTCGATGGCATTCCGCTCTCTCGGGCCTTCTTATTCGAACAGGCGTCCTGGTTCCCGCCGCGGACAATCAAGACGGCCGGCTCCGCAGGATCGCTTCCAGCTCACGGGCGACGTTTTCGGCCGCGTTATCCGTCCCCAGGAGACCGCCGATCCGTCGAAACTCCTCTTTCATCCGGAGCTTCCGCTCCTCGGAGAATAACAATGCCTGTGTTGCACGGGCGAGGGTTTCAGCCCGGAAATCCTTCTGAATGAGCTCGGGCACGACCATTCGGCCCGCAAGTATGTTGACGATGCTGTACTCCCGGATCCTGACCAGATGACGGAAGGGATAGTAAGTCAACGGAGAAAGACGGTAAAAGGCGATGAAGGGTGTGCCCAGCAGGGCGGTCTCGAGATTGGCCGTTCCGCACGAGGAGAGGACCAAATCGGAATAAGCCACCGATTCGTAGGCATCGTCGGTGAGGACGCCGATGTCCGCACCTCCGGAAGGGAGATGACGATCGAGAAAGCCTCGGGGGATCGTGGCTGCCAGGACAAGAAGAAAGCGAACCGGAAACTCATCCTGCAGCCTCCGGGCGGTCCCGACCAGCACGGGAAGATGGTTTTTGATCTCGGTCCGGCGGCTCCCGGGAAGGAGCGTGATCAGACGGACGCTGGGAGAGAGTGAGTATTTGGCCAGGAATTCGGCGCGGCTCATTCGCGTCCCGACCCGGCCTTTGAGGGGATGGCCGACGTATGTCGCCGGGACCCCGTACTCTTCGTAAATCTTCTTTTCAAAAGGAAAAATCAGGCACATCCGGGTCACCGTCCGACGGATGATCTTGAGGCGGCTATGGCGCCACGCCCAAACCGTCGGGCTGATATAATAGAGGACCGGTATCGCTCTCCGGCGCAGCCTTCCAGCCAGGCGGAGATTGAAATCGGGGGAATCGATAAGGACGGCGGCCTGAGGACGGCGCGCTTCAATTTCCTTCCGGATCCGGTTGAATATCCGGCGGAAATGAGGGAGCCGGGTCAGGACCTCGAAAATGCCCACGGCGCTCAACCTCTCGATGGGGCAAATGATCTCGACACCCTCATCGGCCAGCTTTTGACCGCCGATCCCGAAAAATTCGACCTCCGGGTGGCGCTTTTTGAACTCGTGGACGACTTCCGCTCCGTGGCGGTCTCCAGAATGTTCGCCGGCGACGATCAGGACGGACTTCATCGGGAGGAATCGCCGTGATACCGGATCTCCGGCGGATTCTCCGGGTCGTAACCATAGAAGAAAAGCCAGCGATCGTAGCTTTCCTCGGAATGGTAGACCCGGAAGGATTTCTGAGTGGATGAACTGACGACGCCGAGGATCTGGGCATTGCGGATCGAGGACAACGCCGCCTGAGGCGCCACCAGGACGACTTGGGCCGAAAACGCGCGCTCCCGGCCCGGGTTTGGGGTCCCTGTTCTCGCCGGGGCCCGAGAGGTTTGCGGCCTTCCCGAAGGGGCCGGTTCCACCGGTAAAAGGATGATTTTCCAAGCTCCATCGGGGCTCATCGGGTCCTCATAAAGACGGCGAATGCATTTTTCCTCGACGAGTTCATCCAAAGAGCGAGGGAAGGCACCGGGCTTCTTGAGCTGGTAGATCCGGACCGCCTCCACATACTGGTTTCCCCGGAAAATAAGCTCTTCTTCTTTCTCCCGTTGGATCTGGGTCTGCCAGACAGGAACGGCCACCATCAGTCCGATCGCCATGGACGTGATCAGGAAGAGAAGAATGATCAGGACATAACCGGAAGGGCGGCTGGTCATCCGCATCTACCACGTATCGTAAGTTGTCCCGTCCAAAGCCTTGGTCTGCGAACCGGAGCGGACGTCGATGATGCCGAACTCCATGTTCGGAACCATGTCCTCGTAGGACGGCTCCTCCCTGATTTCCTGCCAGGTGTCGGCTGAGCCGGTTATCGGATCGACCGGGATCGTGCGCAAATATCCATCCTCCACGAGGGTCCGGAGCGAGGCGGGATATTTCCCTTTGTCCGTGTAATATTGGTCGATCAATTTCCTGAAGGTAAAAAGGTCCTCTTTCAGGACGGCTTCGGCAGCCTTTCGCCGGGAATGCTGATAGCTGGGAAGAGCCAATCCGACCAGGATGCCGATCAGGGTGAAAACGATCATGATCTCGATCAGCGTGAATCCCTGGGCCGACCGGCTGCGTTTTTCCGTCATCATCTCACCAATCCCTGTATTTCGAGCCGTCCAGGGCCGTTCCCAGGCTCTTCGTATAGACATCATAGACATTCTCGCCTCCCCAGACATCATCGTCGGGATCGTCCTGATAGGAGCGAAGCCCCCAATCGGTGGAATCCGTCATGGGATCTTTGGGTATGCGGCGCAGAAACTTGATGATCTTCGGTTCCTCCCGGGTCTTCTTCGGAGCCGGACGGCTTCCGGGTGAAGGCGCCGAAGCCTCTCCCTGGATTTCCACCCCATTGACCAGAGTCTCCAGGTCAGGCGGATAGCCTTCCGAGTCCTCCTCGATCTCGATTTTCTTCTCATCGGCCATTTTTTTGTAGGCGTCGATGGCCTCGCGAAGGAGCCGGAGGTTGCGGCGCAGCTCGATCTCTTTTTCGCGTTTGACAGCGATCTTCGCGAGGGGCATGATCGCCGTGGCCAGGATAGCCAGGATGGTCAAAGTGACCAACATTTCGACCAGGGTGAAGCCTTGCTTCCCCTTGATCATGCGACCTGACATAACGATTTTGCCGTGTCCTTTAAAACCGGGATTTATCCCTCGGAGGGCGGGGATTCCGGTCATGCGGCCTCCGCTTCGGAAAGCGGGGCCGGTCTTCCTCGGACTCGGGCATTGAAGCGGGCCTTTCCTCGAGAGCTTTGCGGCTGACTCGAACCTTATTGTCTTCGTCGATGCTAATGACCTTGACCTCGAGCATCTGCCCCATCTTGAGCACGTCCCGAACGCTACGAACGCGATGATGCGCGATCTCGGAGATATGGAGCAGTCCGATGATATTGGGAAGAATCTCAAGGAAGGCGCCGTATTCTTCAATGCGGACGACTTTGCCATTGTAGACCTGGCCGACTTCGGCTTCGAGGGTGATCTCGCGGATCATCTCCTTCGCTTTTTCGGCCGCCGCCATGTCCGTCGAGGCGATGATGATCTTGCCGCCGTCTTCGATATCGATCTTCGCTTTGGTGGAAGCGATGATCTTCTTGATGATCTTGCCGGCCGGCCCGATCACGTCGCTCACTTTTTCGGGATTGACGAAGAGCGTCAAGATTCGGGGCGCATACGGGGATATCTCAGGCCGGGGCGCGGAGATCGCCTGCTTCATTTTGCTGAGGACCTTCAGCCGGGCGTCCCGGGCCTTGGCCAAGCCTTCTCGAAAGATCTCCATGCGGATCGAGGGGATCTTGAGGTCGAGCTGGATCGCAGTGATTCCTTTTTCCGTCCCCGACACTTTCAAGTCCATGTCCCCGAAGTGATCCTCGAGGCCGGCGATATCCGTCAGCAAAGCGTGCCGGGACCCTTCGGTGACAAGTCCCATGGCCATGCCGGCGACGGTCATGGAGAGCGGCACCCCGGCGTCCATCAAAGCCAACACTCCCCCGCAGACCGTGGCCATAGAGGAAGACCCGTTGGATTCCAGGATGTCGGAGACGATCCGGATGGTGTAGGGAAATGCTTCGGCATCGGGAATGGAAGGGAGGATCGATTTTTCAGCCAGGGCTCCATGACCGATCTCCCGCCTGCCCGCGGCGCGCAGAAAAGAGACTTCGCCCACCGAAAAGGGAGGAAAATTGTAGTGGAGCATGAACCGTTTCTCGGCCTCTTCACCCAAGCCGTCCAGCCTTTGGACGTCTTCGAAAGTGCCCAGCGTGACCGTCGCCAGGCATTGGGTCTCGCCGCGGGTGAACAGGGCGGAGCCGTGAGTGCGGGGAAGGAGGCCGACTTCAATGGAAATCGGTCTGATATCATCGAATCCGCGGCCGTCCACCCGCCGGCCTTGATTCAAGATCAAGTCGCGAACGAGCTTTTTTTCAATGCGGTAGAATATTTCTTTCGTGGCGCTGATCTCAGCTTCGTCTTCGGGAGGGATGGATTCGACAAGCGCCTTGAGAATCCGGACGGATTCGGCCTCGCTGGCCTTCTTTTCGCGAATCTGAATGGCCTGCCGAAGGTCGCCGGCAATCCTCTGTTCAATTTGGTCCGCCTTGGCCTGATCCACCGGTTCGACCGTGAAGACACGTTTTTTGATGCTGAGTTTTTGAAAGATCGCCTTTTGGGCCTCGATGATCCGGCCGATCGGCTCCAGGGCCAGGGTGACCGCTTCGACGATCTGATCCTCCTCGACCTCAAGGGCCTCCGCTTCGATCATGATGATTCCCTGTTCGGTTCCGACGACGACCATATTGAGCGGGCTTTTATCAAGCTGGCCGGCCGTCGGGTTGATCATGATCCGGCCGTCGACAAGGCCGACCTTCACCGCTCCCAGAGGCGTCGTGAAGGGGATATCGGAAAAATAAAGAGCGGCCGAAGCACCGATGATGCCTAGGGTATCGGGCTCATTCTCCAAATCGGCGGAAAGAAGGAGGGCGACGATTTGCGTATCGAAAAAATACCCCTCCGGAAAGAGAGGCCGGATCGGTCGGTCGATCATACGGCTGACCAGGACCTCCCTCTCCGAGGGTCGGCCCTGACGCTTAAAAAAACCGCCCGGTATCTTTCCGGCGGCATAGGTGTTTTCCCGGTAATCGACGATCAGAGGGAGGAATGGCCGCATCTCTTTGACCTCTTTTTTAGAGGTCGCCGCGCAAAACATGATGGTCTCGCCGTAGCGGACGATGGCGGAGCCGTCCGCCTGGCGGCCGATCTTCCCGATCTCGATGGAAAGCGGGCGATTGTTGATATCCAGGATAATCGTTTCCGACATGGTCTTGTCCAAATATGAGGCTACTTTCGCAGGTTGAGCTTCTTGATCAGCGCATCGTAGCGGGCCGGGTCTTCTCTTTTCAAATAGGCGAGAAGCCTTTTTCTCTGGCCGACGATCCTCAATAAACCGACCCGGGAGGTGAAATCTCTCTTATGGGTGCCGAGATGACTGGTGAGGGAGGCGATGCGTTCGCTCAGCAGGGCGATCTGGACATCGGGAGAGCCCGTGTCATCGGTTTTGGTCCGGTTCTCCTCGATGATTTTGGTCTTCTGTTCTTGACTTAACACTCTTTTACACTCCTATTCGGATTCTCATTTTAACAGAACCTTTTGCGATTGTAAATTGCTTGAACTTAAGGCGGAAAGCTCAAAAGAGGAGGGAATCGGGTTCACCGGCCGGACTGGAGAAATTCCTTCCTCCGGAGGAGCGCCCGGGCATGGCGGGAGATCAGACCGCCCTGGCTGCTTTGGACGGCCTCCAGAGCTTTTTCGATCTCGGCAAGGGACATCCTGTTGATCTTCTTTCCTCGTTTCGGCTTGTCCTCTGTGGGTTCTTTTTTTTCTTCGGCCATCTGATTTTCCTTCCTCCCGGCGGACTTGAACCGCGAGAGCTTTATCGAGCCTAGAATAGCAGAATTTTCCCTGGGCCGCAAGAACTCTTGCGCGCCGGAGGCGATTCTAGTATAGTCAGCAGGCGTGTATGCGCTCTATTCTCTCCTCTTATTTCTGGCTCTCAGCGTCTATGCGCCGGTCTATTTTATCCGGCTGAAATTCGGGCATAAAGAACGCCTTTATCTTCGGGAGAGACTCGGCCTGGGCTTCCCGCCTGTCCGCCCTGATGGACCGGCCATCTGGCTTCATGCCGTTTCGGTCGGCGAGGTCTTGAGTCTTCGCCGCCTGGTCTCCGAGATCAAACGGAAGCACCCTCACTGGCGCATTTATTTTTCGACTTTGACCACCACCGGCTTTCGGATCGCCAAGGAAAAAATGACCGACGCCGATGCCATCTTCCTTGTCCCCCTGGACTTTGGGTGGATCGTCCGAAGGTTCTTCTCTATTCTCCGCCCGCGCCTCTTCATCGTGGCTGAATCGGAGTTCTGGCCCCAGTTGCTTCGACAGGCCGCCAGGACCTGTTCATCGGTTCTCTTGATCAATGGGAGGATTTCCCGTCGCTCTTTCCGGAGATATCGACGCCTGGGAATTCTGGCCAGGCGCTTCCTGAGCCCTATCGACCGGTTCCTCGTCCAGACCGAAAGTGACCGTCGGAGACTCATGAGGATCGGTCTGCCGGATGAGCGGCTCGAAGTCGCCGGGAATTTGAAAGCCGACATTCGTCTTCCTCCCGTGAGCCCCGGGGAACGGGACGATCTCAAGAGACAGATCGGTCTCTCTCTGGAAACGAAAGTGATCGTCGCCGGGAGCACGCATAGGGGCGAGGAGGAGAAGATCCTGAAAGCATTTAAAGAAGCCAGGGCGATCCGTCAGGGTCTCGATCTGGTCATTGCGCCTCGTCATCCCCATCGGTCCCCCGAGGTCGAGAAAATCGCATCGGGGATGGCGTTGAAGGCGATAAGAAGGACGCAGGCCGGCCCGAACCGGCCCTGGGATGTATTGATATTGGACACAATCGGCGAACTGGCCAGGTTTTACGCTCTGGCCGACCTGGCTTTCATCGGGGGCAGCTTGGTCCCCCATGGAGGGCAGAACCTGCTCGAACCCGCTCATTATGGCAAGCCCCTCCTGTTCGGGCCCCATATGGAAAATTTCGCTTTCCTGGCTGACCTTTTCGTCCGTGGGGGAGCGGCCCGAATCGTCAAGGATCGGACCGCTCTGCGAGAAGAACTTTCGATAACGGACGAAATCGCACTCGCCGAGAGGGGCCTCCGGGCGCGCGAGATCCTCGTTTCTCTTCAGGGAGCCACGGAAAGGACCATCCGGGTGATCGAATCGTTTATGGAGCCGACGGAGGATCAAAAGAGAGAGAGGCCGTGAAGAGGATGAGAACGGAAGTGAACTGGCGGCGCCGGGCCGGGATCATGGCCATTGGAATCCTGACGATCGCCATCGGAGCGGAGACAAAGACGCAGGCGGCCGAGACGGCGGATGAATATAAGCTCGACCGCTCATTCATGGGGCGCTTCGGCCGGGATTTCCGTGACGTCATCAGCTCTCCCGGGCATTGGGACGGACGCGACTTGCTGACGTTGGCGGCGGTCTCGGGGACGGGGCTCTTTCTATTCGCGTTCGATCAGGACATCCGCGTTTGGACTCAAGATCAACGCTCTCCCTCTTCCGACAAGGGCGCGTCCTTTTTCGGTCTTCTCGGCAACGGGGGAGTCCTCCTCGGGATATCCGCGGCTGTCTATGCCGCCGGAGAGATCGGGGACGAAGTCGGGTTACGAAAAACGGCGATCCTCAGCCTGGAGAGCTTGGCGGCGGCGAGCATCCTGGACTGGACGATCAAAATGATCAGCGGCCGGGCGCGGCCTTACACAGATGAATCCAGCCGCCGCTTTCATCCGTTTTCTTTCAAGAACAGCTACTGGTCATTCCCCTCGGGTCATGCGGTCGCCTCCTTTGCCGTCGCCACGGCCATCGCCGAACAAGCCAAAAGCCCGCTCGTCGACGTTGTTGTTTACGGCCTCGCGTCCTTGGCCGGAATATCCAGGATTTACGAAAATAAACATTGGGCGTCCGATGTCTTCATCGGCGCCGCCCTGGGATACTTTGTCGGGCAGAAGATCTGTGACCTCAACAGCACGGAGAAGGGGAGCGCGGTCAGCCTGGGACTCGATTGCACAGGCAGCCGGAGGGCTTTGACTTTGAAGGTGGCTTTCTAATCAAATGACATTCCGGAGGACAATGGAGGAACCCGCGCATGAACGGCCGGAGCTCAGATCGTCTTCCCCGACCTATCCTCAGAAAAAGGGGATGAACGGCATGACGAAATTCTTTTCTTTGGCGGCTGTCTTCTTGGCGTTGATCTCAAGTTCCGGCGGTGCCGAAAAAACCGTGGTCCGTTTTACGAGCGGCGCTGCGGTCGAGTTGAGCTCGACGGCTCTCGAACCGGGCGGCATCCTTCTGGTCAAATGGGGGCCGGCGACGGGAGTCAAGAAGATGGTTGTCCGCTTTGGCGAAACCGCCTACGAATCGCGGATTGAGCAGGGAAAAACGCAGGCCTTCGCTCTGGTCGGTCTCGACCTGGCTCTCGAACCGGGGCCCCATGATCTCAGGATGACCGTTTTCCTCCAGGATGGCCGAATCGAGGAAATGAAACATACCTTGGTTCTTAAAGACCGCGAATTTGCCGTCCGGAATCTCCGGGTGAAACAGGAATTCGTCACCCCGCCTCCCGAAGTCCGGGAGCGCATCCGCCGGGAGTCCGATCTTCTTCAGATGGTTTACAGCGTGAGCCGGGAGCATTGGCTGGGAGAAGCCTCTTTCGATTGGCCTCATCAAGGTAAAAACGCCGGCAATTTCGGAGAGAGGCGGGTCTACAACGGGATCCCCCGCTCGTCCCATTCGGGCCTCGATATTGCCGCCGCCCACGGCTCGCCGGTGTGCGCGTCCAACTCGGGACGCGTCGTCCTGGCCCGGGATCTTTATTTTTCCGGAAACACCGTCATCCTCGACCACGGGTTGGGGGTTTTCACCATCTACTGTCATTTCTCTCGCCTGTTGGTCCATCGGGGCCAGACCGTCAAAAGAGGGGATATCCTCGCCCTGGCCGGGAGCACGGGCCGCTCGACGGGTCCGCACCTCCACTGGGGGGTGAGAATCCGGGGCAGCCGGGTCGACCCTGAAGCCCTGCTGGGGCTCAACCTTCCGGAATGATCCCGCCGCAAGTTGACATCAATGACCTCTCTTCCTATATTATGCCTTCCTTGCAGGACGCGGCATGAAAGACGAGATGACGCCCTTTCAAAAGGTGACCCTGACCGAGGCCATTAGAGAGGCCTATAAATCCGGGCAGGAGGATGAGGCGCTCGAGCCGATCGTCAAAGTCGATGGTTCGGGCCGGCCCCGGGGACGGATCGGCGACGGCGACAGCGTCATTTTTTATGACATTCGAGGAGAGAGGGAAGTCGAGCTGACCCGGAGCCTGATCGATTTGGATTTCCCGTATTTCAGGCGCGAAAAAAATCTCCGGCTTCACTTCGTCACGATGATTCGTTATGACCCGTCTCTCCAGGTGCGCGTCGCCTTCCCGGCCGAGGAAAAACTCGACCGGACGCTCGTCGAAGTCGTTTGCCGGGCCCGACTTCGGCTGGCCAAGGTGGCCGAATCCGAGAAGGCCGTCCACATCGGCTATTTCCTGAACGGAAAACGGGATGATGTTTTTCCAGGAGAACAACGGTTTATCGTTCCATCCCCGCAGGGTGTTTCCTCTTACGATAAGACTCCGGAAATGAGCGCTCCAGCCGTTGCCCGAGAAGTCATGGCCAGGATCCAGGACCCGGCCTTTTCCATGATCATCGCCAACCTGGCCAACGTCGATGTGGTCGGCCATATAGAAGACCGCCGGGCGGTTTTGAGGGCGGTCGAGGAGACGGATAAGGCGCTGGGCGCAATCGCTTCAGAATGCCGACGCCTGAGGGTGCCGCTGATCGTAACCTCGGACCACGGGAGCGTCGAAGAGTGGCTCTATCCCGATGGAACCGCCAATACCGGACACACCAAGAACCCGGTGCCGTTTATCTTGGCGGACTTCCGGAAGGATCGGAAGATGCCCGTTCTGGAACCGGCGGGAGAATTGGCGGACGTCGCTCCGACCGTTTTGGATCTGCTGGGCTTGTCCCGGCCCAGGGAAATGACGGGGCACAGCCTTGTCATCCGCCCTCATCCTCTGAGCCCTGCCTCACGGGTTGTCCTCCTTATCCTGGACGGCTGGGGTCATCGGGACGAGACGTTCGGCAATCTCATCCGGGAAGCTTCTACCCCTCATTTCGACGCTCTCTGGGCCGCGTTTCCCCACGCCCTTCTCCAAGCTGCCGGAGAAGCCGTCGGGATGCCCGCGCATGCCGTCGGCAATTCCGAAGCGGGGCACCTTCATCTTGGAGCCGGAAGGCGCGTTCTTTTGGACCGGGTCAAAATCGACCGGGCGGTCGAAGATGGGCGCTATTTTCAGAACCCGGCATTCCTCTGGGCATTCCGGAAGGCCCTGGACGGCAAGAAGCCGCTCCATCTCATGGGCATCGTCTCCCATTACAGCTCGCACGGCACTCTGAGGCATCTCTTCGCCTTGATGCGCTTGGCCAAAGAGCAGGGCCTCGAGGAAGTCTATATCCACGGTTTCATCGGGCGTCGGGGAGAGAAGCCCGAAAGCGGCGCACTTTACGCCGAAAAAGTCGAGGAGATGGGTCGGGAAATCGGAGCGGGCGAACTCGTCACGGTCATGGGCCGCCACTGGTCCCTCGACCGGGAGCACAACTGGGACCGCATTGAAAAGGCCTATCGGGCCCTCGTTGAAGGGGCGGGCACTCGTATCTCCGGCTGACCGGCAGGACCGGGATTGAACCGAAACCGGCCGCCCTGCGTATGATATAAGGATGAGTGCGGTTTGAGGTCCATGGGAATAGAAAGTGATCGTTGAGGTTTCCGATCTGAAGTTTTCGTACGGCCGGAGCCTGGCTCTGGATGGCGTGACGCTGCGCTTGGCGGAGGGGGCGGTCGGCCTGCTCGGCCCGAACGGCGCAGGGAAAAGCACCCTTCTCCGCATCCTCCTCGGATTTCTCGTCCCGCAACAAGGCCGGGGACGGGTTCTCGGTTTCGATATCCGCCTTGAGCCGCTCAGCATCCGCCGCCACATCGGTTACATGCCGGAGGACGATTGCCTGATCCCCGGCATGGACGGGGTGACCTTCACCGCCCATTTCGGCGAATTATCGGGGATGCCCAGGCAAGAGGCGATGAAAAGAGCCCACGATGTGCTGTTCTATGTCGGTCTCGGGGAGTCCCGTTATCGCCCCCTGCAGTCCTATTCCGCCGGAATGAAGCAGCGTCTCAAGCTGGCCCAGGCAATCATCCATGACCCGAAGCTCCTCTTCCTCGACGAGCCGACCAGCAACCTCGACCCCATTGGCCGGAAGGAGGTCCTCGAGCTCATCCGGGACATCTCATCGAAAAAGGATATCCAGGTACTGGTCTCCTCCCACATCCTCTCGGATATCGAGTCGGTCTGCTCCGATGTGGTCATCCTGAACAGGGGACGGCTGGCCGCCCAGGGCAGGCTGAGCGATCTCAGGGCTTTCAACTACCGCCTTTATGAGGTTCGGATCAAGGGGAATGGGGAGGGCTTCATCGGCCGCCTCGAGACTCTCGGCTGCCGGGTCGAGGAGACGGCCGACAAGCTTCTCAAAGTGTACCTGCCCCCGGACCTGGATAATCGGAAGATCCTTGCGGCCGCGGAAGAGGAGAAGGTCCAGGTGCGTCATTTCGTGCGCAGCCAGACTTCGCTCGAGGATTTCTTCGCCCAGACGGTGGGAGTGGATTGATGACCATTCGCGAGAAGGGCTACTCACACTGGGACGGAAAGCTTGAAGAGAGGCGGTTTCCCTGGTGGCCGATCAGTCGGCTGGGGATTAGGCTGGCCTTTAAAAAGAAATATTTCAGGCTTCTCCTGTTCGGCGCCCTTGCGGTGGTGTTCGTGTTTATCGTGGGTATTTATATCTCGGAACGGATCGAAGATTTCCGCCACATGATCAAGGACGAAGGCCAGTTGCTCAAGATCGATCCGGCTTTTTTTTATACGTACCTGAGCAACAATTTCATGCTTTTCATGATGGTGATGATCGCGTTGGTCGGCGGGGCGGGCCTGATCGCCGACGATCTCAAACACAATTCCCTCCAGCTCTAC
The DNA here is from genome assembly GCA_016934895.1 of Candidatus Aminicenantota bacterium. GTDB lineage: Bacteria > Acidobacteriota > Aminicenantia > Aminicenantales > UBA8522 > UBA8522. Next base: position 1,039 of record JAFGRZ010000268.1, on the reverse strand, counting down.
TTCGCCCGGCCGCTCAAGAAGATCGATTACCTCCTCGGCAAGGCCAACGTCCTGGTCTTCTTTTTCCTCCTGATCACGCTCGTCCCCGGGTTGGTCTTTGTTTTTTTCAAGTTGCTTTTCGCGGGGAATTTCGAGTTTCTGAAGACCTACCCCTGGCTGCCGGTGTCGGTCATCGGTTATTCGCTGTTCATCACCGGGTTTTTCTGCCTCTATGCGCTGCTCTTGTCCTCATTGAGCAAGAACAGCCGATATGTCTCCATCCTGATCGTGGCGGTTTATTACTTCTCCGATATCCTCTTCCAGTTCTTTTTCGAGAATGTCAAGAAGGATCCAGAGTTTGGTTTGCTTTCCTTGAGAGTGAACCTGCAGCAAGTCGGCGCCTGGTTCTTCAACCTGAAGCCGAAGTACGCCGTGCCATGGTATCTCTCGCTTCTGATCCTCCTGGCCGTTGAAGCGGTCGGCGCGGTCGTTCTGAGCCGAAAAGTCCGGGGCGTGGAGGTCGTGAGATGACGGCCGTGATCGAGACGGCCAAGCTTTCCAAGTGGTACGGGAATGTCCTTGGGTTGAGCGATGTCAGCATCGAGGTCGAGCCGGGGATCATCGGTCTCCTGGGACCGAACGGGGCCGGAAAATCGACCTTCCTCAAGCTCATCACGGGACAGCTTCGGCCCAGTATCGGCACCGTCAGGATTCTCGGCCAGAGGGTCCGGAACAACGCCTCGCTGTTTTCCCGGATCGGGTTCTGTCCCGAGCACGATTCTTTTTACGAGGATATGACGGGTTGGATCTTCGTGAGCAGCCTGCTCAGGCTCCAGGGGTATTCCCCGGCCGATGTCCGCGCCCGGGCCGAAAAGGCGCTCGAGATCGTTGAGCTCTCGGCCGACCGGGACCGCCTGATCCGGGCCTACAGCCGGGGGATGAGACAGCGGCTCAAGTTCGCTCAGGCGATCGCCCATGATCCAGAGATCATCATCCTCGACGAGCCGATGAGCGGCTTGGACCCGCTCGGGAAACGAAAGCTCATCCAACTCATCAAGGC
>JAFGRZ010000267.1 GCA_016934895.1 Candidatus Aminicenantota bacterium | reverse complement strand
TTTGACCTCCCATGATATTCAATTCCGGCCCGATTGCAACCTGGAAAATTGTCTTTGTCCGGCTCCTGGTATATACTTCGCCTTCTTCATGCTGCGCATCCTGAAAGCCCTGGAAAAATGGCGGTTTCCCGTTCCGTTCGTCTACAGTGACGAATACTGGATGCTCAACGTCGGGCGGCACGTCTTTCCCATCAAAAAATACCGGGCCCTCTACGAAAAGCTCCTGCTTCTCGGAGTGAAAAAAGAGAACTTCATCACTCCCGAGCCGGCCTCCGACGATGACGTCTTGCTCGTCCATACACCGCGTTATGTCAAGAAGCTCAGGACGGCCTCGCTTTCCTCGGCTGAGATCGCCATGATCGAGCTTCCCTTTTCCCTGGAATTGGTGCGTTTCGCCTGGCTGATGGTGGGCGGAACCATCCTCACGGCCCGGCTGGCGCTGGAGCGGGGCCTGGCCGTCCACCTTGGAGGGGGCTTTCACCACGCTTTTCACGATCACGGCGAGGGCTTCTGCGTCCTCAACGACATCGCCATAGCCGTCGAGTCTCTCAAGAAGAAAGGCGCCGTCCGCAAAGTCATGGTCGTCGACTGCGATCTTCATCATGGGAACGGCACGGCCCATATCCTGGCGGGCAAGGACTATGTTTTCACCTTCTCGATTCACCAGATGGATCTCTACCCTTCAAATAAGCCCTCCTCGACGATCGATGTGGGCCTCTGGTCGGGAGACGGCGACAAAGAATATCTGGACGCCTTGAGGGCCCATTTTCCCCGCCTCTACCGCGAATACTCGCCCGACCTGGTTCTTTATCTTGCCGGCGCCGACCCCTTCGAGAAGGACCAGCTGGGGGCTCTTCGCCTGAGCAGGGACGGGCTTCGCCAGAGGGATCAGATCGTCATCACCGAGGCGCGGCGGCTCCAGATTCCCATCGCCGTGGTCCTCGCCGGCGGGTATGCGGTGGAGATGGAAGATACGGTGGCCGTCCACCTCAATACGATCCGGGTCGCCCAGAAGGCCCAGCGGAGATATTCTCAGTGGCCGGTTTTTTCGCCCGGCCGGCCCAAATAGTCCGCGGATTCTTTCTCGATGGGCGGGGTGATGAACCCGGCCATCATGCGTTTTCCGGGTTATTCCTGTAAAAAGACGTGGGCGAAAACCTTGGAGTCGCCGACCATGTTGTCGATGTGACAATATTCGTTGGGCTGGTGGGCGGTTTCGTCGAGCCGCGCCCAGCAGGCGGCCTCGTAACCGGCCCGCCGGAACAGGGCGGCGACCGTTCCGCCGCCGATTCCCTTCGCCTTGGCATCCACGTTGTAAACCTCTTTTATGGCCGTGCGCAGAGCGGTGACGACGGCGGCCTGGGGAGAAGTCGGCGGCGCCGCGGGAGCCCGCTGGTGATCCTCGAGAGTGATCTTGACATGGAAGTCGGCCTCGATTTTCTTGACGATCTTCTTGACTTCCCGGTCCACATCTTCAAGAGAGAACCGGGGAAGGACACGGCAGTCCAGGTAGAAGACGTCTTCTCCGGGAATGGTGTTGATGTTCGGGACGTTGGCTTCTTTTTTCGTCGGTTCGAAGGTCGATACGGGGGGTTCGAAAATCTCGTCCCGGTCCTTGAAGATTTTATTGAGGTTCTCCAGTTCGGCGATTAGGAAGCTGGCTGCCTTGAAGCTGTTGATCCCCTTGTCGGGCGTCGAGGCATGGGTTTGCTTGCCGACCGTCTTGAACTTGAGCCAGAGGATGCCCTTTTCCGCCACCTCGATCATCGTGCCGTGCTTGTTGCCCGCGTCCGGCACGACGATCAGGTCGTTCTTGCGAAAGGCGACGGTGTTGCGCAGGACATATTCGATGCCCTTGCGGCTGCCGGTTTCCTCGTCGGCGACCAGGGCGATCCCGATGTTACAGCCCGGCCTCATTCCTTCGGCCTGGAACGCCTTGACGGCGAACAAAGAAGCGACCAGGTCCTGCTGATTATCCTCAACTCCGCGGCCGAAGATCTTTCCGCCTTCCACCCAGGCTTTGAACGGATCCCCCTTCCACTGACCCAGATCTCCCGGAGGAACGACATCCATGTGGGTCATGATCCAGGTGGTCCGGGTGGAGGATGCTCCTTTGAGGACGGCCAGGATGTTCGGCCGGTAGCCGGCCGGGGCATCCAAGTCGGGAGCTCTGATGAACTCGATATCATCGAGCCCCGATTGCCTGAGAAAATCAAGCAGGAACTCCGCCTTCTTGACTTCTCCCTCGCCGCCGCTGGCCGGAGCGATGGCCGGCATCGCGCAGAGCTTGACCTGAAGGTCGATCATGTCATCCCGGAAGCTGTCGATCCGTTTGGCGATCTTTTCGAACGTTGTCATGGGATTCCTCTTTCCGGAAATCATAGCATCTCGGAAATGAATATACAAGGCGCGGAAAAAGGCCCGGGAACGGCGTCAAGAACCTGAGCGGGCGAGCGGCGTTCCCATATTGCCCGTCACGCCATTGAATCGGCTTCCACAAAGGGAAGAGCCGTTGATCGCTTTCCCCTTGGGATTCCTTGACATTTGGAAACGGCGGACATACATTAACTGCCAATGCGGCTCGGGTATGACGTCCGCCCTTTCCTGCGTGAAGAAACGGGTGTGGGGACGTATCTCAAGAATCTGCTGTTCCACCTGGCCGGGATTGACGCCGGCAACGAG